>JAZQPN010000029.1:0-1584 GCA_045628585.1 Bacteroidales bacterium
TCATCCTTGCGAATGTCGAAACCGTCAATCGAAGTATCGCGCGTGGCACGAGTGACAAAGCCACACGTCACGGCATCCATAGTTTCTTGCACGGCCGCAACGATGGCATCTGTATCTTTCGATGAAGTATCCAACGATGCGATGGCCACATAACCAGCACCTATCGTCTTGGAAGACAGCACGACAACCTTCGATTTTTCATACAATTCGGCAGCTTGTTTAGCCGTTAGGATAATGTTTGAATTGTTCGGAAACACGAAAATGGTCTCGGCATCGATTTGATCGAAAGCATCGAGGAAACTCTGCGCCGACGGATTCATAGTCTGTCCGCCTTCGATGACAAAATCGGCACCAGCTTCAACGAATGCATTCACCAGACCACTTCCCGAAGCGACGGCAACCACACCGTAGGCTTTCTTCGACTTCGAAAAAGCATTGCGAATCGTGGTTTCGTGATGTTGCAAGGTCATGTTTTCGATTTTCAAAGTGAGAAATTCGCCCCAACGCTGGCAATGCGAAAGAATGTCGCCAGGTGTCTTGGTATGCACATGCACCTTGACAATGCTTCCATCACGGAAAGCCACGACAGAATCGCCGTTAGCTGTCAGGTAATCAATGATTTCCTGAACATCAAAAGTCTCAAGATTCACTTTTGAAGTTTGCAAACGAAGCAAAAATTCGGTGCAATAGCCAAAAAGCAATTCACTATCTGAAGTAAAGGCATCAAGATTGACTCGAGGCTTCTTTTCATCTTTTTGTAATGTTGCATCTATTTCATTCTGAAGCATTTCGCCATTCAAGGCCTTCATCATTCCACGGAAAATGCAGAGCAGACCTGCACCGCCACTGTCAACCACACCTGCTTCTTTCAGGACTGGAAGCAAATCGGGCGTGCGGTCCAACGAAGCCTCCATCTCAAGCAACAAAGCATTGAAGTAGGTGTCAAACGAATCCGTCTGCAAGCCGTTAGCCACCCTGACACTATCCTTTAAAACCGTAAGAATAGTACCTTCAACAGGCATAGTAACAGCGTGATACGATTCCTCAACGCCACATTTCATTGCTTCCGAAAAGTCCGCGACATTGACATCGTCCTTGTCTTTCAAGCCTTTGGCAATGCCGGCAAAAATCCGCGAAAGAATGACGCCTGAATTGCCTCGCGCACCCAAAAGCATACCTTTCGACAAAGCTTCAGCAACCAAACCAATATTTTCATCGCTACGAGCCGCATCCATTGCCTGACCGCAACCTGCATTGATGGTCATAAACATATTGTCGCCCGTATCCCCGTCTGGGATTGGGAAGACATTTAAATCGTTAATAATCTTGCAGTTGGATTTCAGTTCCAAAGAACCATTCAACACCATTTCTGCAAACTTTTTTCCTCTCATTTCATTATCTTTCAAAAGTTCACAAAAATAGTCAAAAATCGAATATGTCGACAAAAAGAATACAACTTGAAGTTTCCAAAAGAAAACCTAAGTCTATCGAATAATTCACTACCTTTGCGGCAAATAATGACTATGACGACGACCATCAAGATAAAGCAGGGCCTCGACATCAAACTGAAAGGCGAAGCGGAAC
>JAZQPN010000030.1:0-5546 GCA_045628585.1 Bacteroidales bacterium
GGTGTGAGCGACGATGATTTCACCGTCTTCGCCCCATTGTGCGTATGAAGGCCAACCGGTCTTTTCTATTTCGACGCGTTCTTCTGGGCCATCAGGGAAGAGCAATTCGCCATCAGGCAAAACGAGGTTGTAACCTGTACCACGGTCAGGAGCGGCAGCGGTGCCGGAGTGTGAGAATGTGGCGGTTACGCCAACGCTACCGTCAGCGAAACGAGCCATACGGTTGGCGACGAAACCATTACCTTGAAGGTCATAGTTTGTCATCATTGCTGCGTATTCGTCTAAGCTTTCATATCTTGTGCTTGCGACGCTGGTTGTTGGCTGATACTGGTAAGCCTGAACAGCTTCCTGCTTGCCCATTGCTCTCTTGTGGATGTCGGCGGTGCCAACCATCTTCTTAGGAGCCTTAATTGCTTGATTCTTCGTCTGTGCGAAGCCTGTCATACCTACTGCGAGGATGAGAGAAAGTAATAAAACTTTTTTCATTTTGTTTGTAATTTAATTAATTAAATTGTTGATAGTGTGTCTACATTCGTATGTAATGGGTTGCAAATATAGTGCTTTTTTCTTATTCGGTAATTATTATGGCTGTTTTTTGATTAATTATTTTATTGCCGCTTACCATTGCAAAATACATGCCAGAATTCAGGTGGCTGAGGTCGATGGAATTGTAGCCTTCCTTGAGCTGCCCAGTAAATACAAGCTGCCCCATCGTGTTGAAGATGTTGATTCGGGCGTTTCCTGCCGTGCAGTTGATGGTGAATCTTCCCTGATTTGGGTTAGGGAACACGTTGATTCCGCAATTGGCGGCAAAGTGTTGGCTGACGTTGGTCGGGTCGTTCTGAAGGAACGGAAGGTAGGTGACGGTGCCGTAGCCTTCGCCTAAATCGGGAAAGTGGTAGATGACGTTTTCCACTTCGGTTTCATCATCGGTGCCCCAATAGTTGCCAATGGCGCTGATGTCGCTGAAACTGTTGTTGTAGATGGCAAAAACGGCATCCTCACCATAGCCGTCGTTGTGGTTGTCGCTGATGATGTTGTAGCCCCAGTCGTCTTCGGTGCCCATGTCAATGTCGTTGTAGTAGATGGCGGTGATGCCCCACTGGTTGCCGGTGATGGTGTTGCGGCGCAGCTTGGCTTTCATGTCGGTCGAATAGCCGTAGATGCTGATGCCGCTGCCGCCGTTCATCGGGTCAACCTCTGCATCGTTGTCAATGAAAAGGTTGTCGGTGATGAGCGAGCTAATGACCATGCCTTGCTGGTTGTAGCCGTAACGGTTGTTCTTGATTTCGTTGCCTTTGAGCAGGACTTTGGTGCTGCCTGTTCCCATCAGGTCGGTGATGGCGATGCCGCCCGACATGCTGTAGTGGTTGCCTTCGATGGTATTGCCGACAATGCGGATGGAGTCTTCGGCTCCGGGACCGAGATTAATCTGCGGCAGGTTCTGGTTGGTGATGACGTTGTTGAAGAAATAGCAATCCGCGATGGTGGGTGATCCGTTGACGTTTATGCCCGAAGCAATGGCAGCACCGTCGTTGTTCTTGAAGGTGCAGCCTTTGAAAATAGGGTCGCAATTCATGTAGTTGACGGCTGCATTGTTCGATTGCGTGTTGAAGTGAACGAAATAGCAGTCGTCGAAAACGACCTCGCTTTCGATAATCATGAAACCGCCGCCATACTTGAACTTGATGCCGTTGAGCAAACAGTCGGTGGCGTTTTCGAAACGCAGGTTGTAGTGCCCATCGTTTTCAGCCTTGACTTCGACATAGTTGTCATGATGCTGGCAGCTAAACGAACCTTGAATGGTGACGGTGACTTGGTCGTCGACCAAAATGATGTCTTCGTTATCAGCAATGACCAGTCTGTCGTTTTCCGAAATGGTGAGGTCGTTGTTGATGCGGAAGGTGCCTCCTTCAACAAATTCGACGCAGCCTTCGCTGTCATTGGCGAGACTGGCCATTGTGTAGGTCGTTCCGTTGCCCGGACTGATCCATTGGGCTTGAGCCAAAGTGAAATTGGCGAGTAGCAGTGCTACGACAAGGGATAATTTTTTCATAGAAGTATGATTATTTAAATTCTTTGCAAAAATAGGAAATTTATGTAGTTTTGCAAATTATTATAATAGGTGCTATGGAATACAATGAGAATGAATCGATGGTAGGTGAGCCGGCTGCTCCATATTATACTGTCAGCGACATTTCGGCATTGCGCTCACATATTATCAGTTATGTTGAGACGCAGGAAGATATGAATGTTCTGAATAATGTTTTCGTGTTTCTGAAAGGAGAAACGAAACGGCAGTTTAATGAGAAAGTTTCGCGGGCCAGAAAATTTGCCTTGGAACATTATGATGCTGAGCGCATTGCCTGTTTGGAAGAACACAATTATTTCGTCGGACAACCAATGCCAATCCATGTTTGCGATTCGGAAGAGGCGTTGGATGAAGCGATTGGTGAAGCAAGGAAAGAGTTTGAGCAGAAGGGCGGTCTGCCTCATGAGCAAATGATGTGTGAAATTGATAAAATGCTGATGTGTTTTCGGGCGGTAAATTATAAAGATTCCCGACATGCGTCGGGAATGGAGCGTCATGGGGATTATGGAAACGCGGCGGCGACCAGTTTTGTCCTAAATGAGAATCTTGGCAGCCGCCGCTGATGCGATTCCGTTAGGTGCTCCATTCCCGCAAGCGGGAATCTTAATGCGTTGAAAATCATTGTCGTAAAGTGATTGTGTATGGAAATTTAATAATAACTAATTGATATGAAGAAACTTATCCTCCCTTTGATGCTCCTCATTTTGGCAGCATGTCAGACAAAACAAGAAGTCAAAGTTTATAGCGATGCCGCTTCCTACGTCGATCCGTTTATCGGCACTGGCGGTCACGGCCACACTTTTCCTGGTGCTACGGTGCCTTTCGGCATGATGCAGTTAAGTCCCGATACGCGCATGAACGACTGGGACGGCTGTTCGGGCTATCACACCTCCGACAAGACCATTTTGGGTTTCAGCCACACGCATCTTAGCGGTACGGGTTGCGCCGATTATGGCGATTTCCGTTTCATGCCTGTTGTCGGCGAAGTGAAACTGGACAAAGGCATTGCCGAAGATACCAAAACGGGTTATCGCTCATCATTCAATCATGAAAACGAGGATGCCAAGGCTGGCTATTATTCCGTCCTTTTGGATGATTATAATGTGAAGGTGGAACTCACCACGGGCGACCGTGTGGGCATGCACCGCTACACTTTCCCGCAATCGGCTGATGCCCATGTGCTGTTCGATTTGGTTGAAGGCGTCGATGACGAGGATGTCTACGAATCCTCACTGACCATTGAAGGCGAAAACGCCATCAGCGGTTTTCGCCGCACAAGAGACTGGGCAAAAGACCAATACCTTTATTTCTATGCCGAATTTTCAAAGCCGTTCAAGGCATATTCGGTGTTCGATCATGGCGCCATTACTGATAACGATGGCACTTTGCAAAGCGACAACATCAAGGCTTATTTCGATTTCGATACCGAGGAAGGTGAACAGATCGTGATGCGCATCGCCTTGTCAGCCGTCGATGTGGATGGTGCAAAGAACAACTTGAAGAATGAACTTGCCGATGGCGATTTCGATTTTGATGCTTTGGCACAGAAAGCCTACGACAAATGGAACATCGAACTGAAACGCTACGATGTGCAGGGCAATTCGGAAAGCGACAAGATTGTTTTCTATTCGGCTTTGTATCACACCATGGTTGCGCCTAACCTTTTCAGCGATGCCGATGGCCGTTACCGCGCCCACGATTTGCAGGTTCATCAGTCGGAAAGACCAGTTTATACGGTGTTCTCATTGTGGGACACTTTCCGCAGTCTGCATCCGCTGTTCAGCCTGATGCAGCGTGAACGCACCCTCGATTTCATCAACACCTTTATTAATAATTACGAGACGGGCGGTGTGCTTCCGGTTTGGGAATTGGCAGCCAACGAAACTTATTGCATGATTGGCAATCACGCCATTCCGGTCATCGCCGATGCTTATTTCAACGGCATTCGCGATTTCGATGCCGAAAAGGCTTTGGATGCCATGGTGGCTTGCTCAAAACGCGATGCTTTCGGTTTGAAGCCTTACGCGCAATATGGTTTTCTGCCAATTGACATGGAAGGCGAAGGCACCTCAAAGACACTGGAATATGCCTACGACGATTGGTGCGTGGCACGCATGGCCGAGGATCTGGGCAAGACCGAAATCGCCAATGAATTCTACGAAAGGGCACAATCTTATAAGAATATCTACAATCCTGAAAATCAGTTTTTCCAAGGCCGCAGAAATGGTGGTTTCATGCATCCTTTCGACCCAAGTCAGGTGAATTTCACTTTGACGGAAGCCAATTCCTATCAATATGGTTTCTTTGCACCCCAGGATGTCAACACGCACATCGACATGATGGGCGGCATGGAAGCCTACGGCAAGAAGTTGGATGAATTGTTCACTACTTCGGTTGAGCTTTCGGGTCGCGTACAACCTGATATCACGGGCTTGATTGGCCAATATGCCCACGGCAACGAACCGAGTCACAATACGGTGTACATGTATAATTTCATCGGTCGTCCGACGATGACGCAAAAGTATGTGAATCAGGTGATGGACGATTTCTATACCGATGAGCGCGACGGCTATTCGGGCAACGAAGACTGCGGCCAGATGTCGGCTTGGGCTGTGTTCAGCGCCATGGGCTTCTATCCGGCCACGCCTGGTTCGGGTTATTACGTTTTAGGTGTGCCGCGCTTCGACCGCGTGACTTTGAGCCTCGAAAACGGCAAGCAGTTTACGGTTCTTGCCAAGAATCTTGACATCCATAACCGTTATGTGAAGTCGGTGAAACTCAACGGCAAGGCTTTGGACCGCAGTTACATTTATTTCGACGAAGTGTTTGCTGGCGGCGAATTGGTTTTCACCATGACCGACAAGCCTGATTCGCAATGGGCAACGCAACCTGAAAACTGCCCGGTGATGCGTATCCCTGCTGAAAATATCGTCATTGTCCCGACGATTAATGCCGAATCGGATACCTTCTTCGATAGCCTTTTGGTCTCGATGAGCCATCCGGTTGAAGGCGTGCAGATTTACTACACTTTGGATGAAACGGCACCGAATGAAAACGCCATGCTTTACACCGAGCCTTTCTATGTGAAGGAAAGCACCGTTATCACGGCTGCCGCTATGCAGGATGGCCGTTGGAGCAGACCTGTCGATGCGCACTATCATTATATTGATGCGCAGCGTATGGTGACGGTCGAAAACGCTTATTCCAACCAGTATGAGGCGGGCGGCGACAAGGCTTTGATTGACCGTTTGCGTGGCGGACAGAATTTCCGCACGGGCGGCTGGCAGGGCTATCATGGTGTCGACTTGGTGGCAACCATCGATTTGGGCCTCAGTCAAAGGGTGAACCGTGTGGCTGGCAGTTTCTTCCAAGATCAGGATTCTTGGATTTTCATGCCGACCGAAGTCGAATATTTCGTTTCTGACGACGGAAAGAATTTCAAGAGCGTTGGCAA
>JAZQPN010000031.1:0-18264 GCA_045628585.1 Bacteroidales bacterium
ATCGTGACTTTCGTTTCCGACATCTGGCCGGCCGAACAGATGCACATTTTTGTTTGCACCGAATGGACGGGCGAGCAGATTGAATGTAACGAGGGCGACTTGGAATGGATTGAAAAACAGCGTCTTTTGGAACTCCCTTCATGGGAAGGCGACAAGATTTTCCTACGCTTGATTGATGAAAAAGTGCCGTTTTTCTCGCTAAAGCTAAATTACAAAGGCAATGAGTTGCAATCTGTAGTCCTTAACGGAAAACCAATTCAGTAGATTTCTTGTCGTTAATGAAAAAATAACTATCTTTGCCCAAAATTACTGATGATTCTATGAAAAGAACTTTTCTCTTGTTGTTTGTTCTGTCGCTTGCTTGCAATGCGCTTTGGGCACAGATTGATACCGAATTCTGGTTTGCGGCTCCCGATTTGGAAGTACAACATGCACAAACACCAGTCCGCTTCTGTGTCACTACTTTCGACCAGAGTGCAACGGTCACCTTTACGCAACCAGCCAACCCGTTGGGATTTCAACCTCACACCATCGAGGTACCAGCGCATTCCTATAAACTGTATGATGTCTCTAACATAGTTGACATTGTCGAGACAAGTCCTTATAATCAGGTGCTTAACTATGGCTTTTACATCAATTCCAGTGCTCCGGTTTCCATTTATTACGAGTCGAACAACAACAATAGCGAGATTTATTCGCTGAAAGGTTCCAATGCTTTGGGTTACGAGTTTTTGGTGCCTACGCAATACACATACAGCAATTATTATTCATCAACGTGCAGTCGTGCCGAGATGGTAGCGACCGAAGACAACACCGAAATCACCATCATTCCGTCGGTGGCATTGAAAGGCGGCATCGCTCCGTACCAGGAAGTACATGTCGTCTTGCAGAAAGGCCAATCGTATGCTGTCGAGGCAAATAGCAGTGCTCCGGGCGCTCATTTGCGTAATACGCGAATCATGGCCACAAAACCTATCGCCGTCAACACTTCCGATGACTCGGTGGATCTGAACGGCCACTACGATTTGGTGGGCGACCAATTGGTTCCTGTCAGCATGATGGGAACGGAATATTTCGCCATCAAGAGTGGGTCGGGAACGGAATATGTCTATTTCTTCCCAACGGAAAACGAAACGACCATCAGCGTCAACGGAATGACAGTAGGCACGCTGGATGTAGGGGAGGAGATGGAACGCATCATCCGAAATCCGGTGGAACATATCAGTGCCGACAAACCGATTGCCGTTTTTCAACTAACGGTCAACGAGACAGGCGAGATGGGCGGAACGGTTTTGCCTCACGTTCATTGTACGGGTTCCATAGAGACTTCGTGCTTCCGTCCGCGTCTGGAATCGAATAGCCAGATGTTCGTCACGGTTGTCGTGAATACCGAAAAGATTGATGGATTCTTCGTCAATAATGATCCTAATGTGCTGACCGCATCTGACTTTACGCCTGTGCCTTCCAATCCGGAATATTCCTACTGCCTGAAAAACCTTAGCAATGTGATTCCAGTCGAAAGTCTCATGAATCTGGAAAACCGAGCGGGCAATGGATATTTCCATTTGGGAGTCTTCATCACGAGCGATGGCACTTGTACTTATGGCTTTTTCTCTGATTACCAGTCGTTCTCGAAAATAGAAATCGACAAGCAGGCGACAGGCGAGGAACATTGCGCTGGCGACGATATCACCTTCAATTTCCAGTCGGTTTTCGTCAATGCAGTCCACCTTTTGGGACCTTCGGGTGTCGCTATTAGCCAACCGCCATTTGTCTTGCATGATGTGACATCGCAGCATTCCGGACGCTATTTTATCAGCGGAAGCGATGCAACGGGTTGCGTAGCCGACTCAGTCTGGGATTTCATTGACATCGATGTGCATCAGGTTGAATTGCAGGTTTCTCCAACGCAATATTACACCGTTGGCGAAGCTCCTGTTCAACTCTCAGCTTCGGGTGCCGACCGTTATGAGTGGCAGCCGACAACGGGCCTTTCCGACCCGAATATTCCTAACCCATTGGCCAGCCCTGACGATACAATTGTCTATACTGTAATGGGTTATAAGGATTTTGGCGAGCTTACTTGTGAATCATCTGCCGAAGTTAAGGTGATTGTGCTTCCCGAAATGGTGCTTCAGGCCGCCGATGATAGATTTACGGCTTGCCATGCCGAAGCTATTGTATTGAATTGCCTTGAAAACGACTTGCTGGCAAACTGCCAAGAATTGACATATGAAGTGAATCCGCCTTTGCATGGTAGCCTGAATCAAGATACTTGGCTCTATATTCCTGACAGCGATTTTTCAGGAGAAGACCTTTTTACCTATGAAATTTTCTGTGGCGAAAGGCATTCGTCAGCTGAAGTCGTTGTCACGGTGATGCCTGCTTTCGAGGCTTCGCCCATTGTGGAACTATGCGGCAATGACGAAAATGTCTGGCATGGGATGACTTTCGATGACGACGATGCGCTTTGGGTCAATCACGGTGCTGCGCAAAGTGGTTGCGACTCGGTCTATCATATCAGTTTCATCCACTATCCTGAATATGTTGATGATGTTGCAACAGACACTACAGTTTGCGATTTTTTCACTTTCCAAGACGATACTATTAGCGAGTCGGGTATCTACGGATTTCTCTTGAAGACGAAAATGGGCTGCGACTCGATAGTCCGTTTTAATCTAACTGTAAATGAGATGCTTGATAGTTTTGAAATTTATTCTGCTGATACTATTGCTCCGCATTGGGTCATTCCGGCCACTGAATTTCAGGTCAACAAATATGTTTATCATGTTGGCTTTGCAGATGAAAATGTAGAATATGACAGCATCGTATGGTGTTTGGAACCTTCGGTTAACTGGGTGCTTGAGCCTTCGTCCGATGGCAAGTCGTGTGATGTTTATGTGCTGGATTATTGTGCTGATACGGTTTGGCTGAAAGCGAGGGCCTATAATGATTGTGTTCTTGAGGGCTTGGAAAGCGAGTGCTGGCTGGTTTGTTCGTTTTATGATGTCGATGAGCAGGGTGGGGAAGCTGTTGTGCTATATCCGAATCCGGCTCGTGAAATGTTGTCGATTGAAGCAAAATCCATCAGGCAGGTAAGGATTTACGATTTGTTTGGCCAGACTTGTATTGCTCAGTCTAATCTGTTGACTGATAAATTGATAGTGAATATAACCTCTTTGAATCCCGCATTGTATTTTGTCGAAATCTGTACGGATTATGGCAAGTGTGTCAGGAAAGTTGAAGTGGTCAGGTGATGCTTTGGTATGTTTTTTGCAACCTTTTGTCATTTGTGAAATACTGGTGAAATGAAAAAGAAAAGACGATTGACATTTGGCTTTTTGGCGATGATGTTGTTTTTTGTTGGTGCTGTTCGGGCTCAAAATCTGATTCCCAATGGCGATTTTCAACAAGGAAACACTGGATTTAATTCGGATTACACTTTTGTCGCTTATTCTCATAACTGTTTGAGGGCAAGCGGTTCAGAGGGTAAGTATACCGTTGGCGCCAATGCTCGTGAGTGTAATACAAACGATAGTCCGTTGTTCGATAATGGCTATCATGATACCTATGACCATACTTATGGTAATGTAAATGGTAAATTTATGATTGTCAATGGTTTTGGCGGCTCTCAAGGTGCACAAAAAAGAGTGTGGTATAAGCAGGTTAGCGTTGTGCCGAATCGCCAATATGATTTTAGTATGTGGATTGCTAATGTCAGCTCGCCATTATCTATTGTATATCCAAAAATCAGAGTGAAAATTAATGGTGTTCAGGTGATTGAATATCAACCTGCTTCGTTGAATTTTTCTTGGAATCAAAAGACTTATACATGGTCAAGCGGGACCAGCACGACAGCAATGATTGAAATCTATGATGTCTGTTCCGGCAACTCAAGTAATGGAGATGACTTTGGCATAGACGATATCAGTTTTTCTCCTCAGGCTTTCGTTCAAACAGTCAATGATGCGGAGTCGATTTGCAAGTCGACCAATAGCAATCCGACATGTGTGCTTATTGATGAGCTTGCCAACGACCAATATGCCGGTACTATTCAAAGCGTTCAGATTTCGCAAAATCCTACAAAGGGAACTGCTGTCGTTCAGTCAGCTCCTGATTATAAGATTCTTTACACGCCGAATGTGGGTGCAACGGGTAGTGATTCTTTTAAGTACAAAATTACCTTGGCAACAGGACAGACAAGTACGGGAACCGTCAATATAACCATTAATCCGTTGAAAGAACGCACGGCCAATGTGACGAGTTGCGGCCCATACACTTATCAGGGACAAACCTATATCAGTTCAATAACGCAGGATGTCCAATTTGCTGCCCCGTCGGGTTGCGACAGCTTGGTGCATCTGAATTTGACCATTCATGATGACCCTGATGTGTCATCAATATCATCTCCTTCAGCCATTTGCGCCGGAGGCTCTTTCCAACTGGTCAATCCTTCGGTTCAAGACAATGGTTCGCCCATCGTCAGTCAGGGCTGGGAAATTCAGATTAATGGTAACTGGATTCCGCTTACAAACAGCAACATTCCGTTTGCCTACAATGGCTGTCAAATCCGCTATCATGCTCAAAATGATTGTGGAGAAAGCTTTAGCAATACGGCAACTGTCACCGTCAGTGATGAGCCGACGATAGCTGCCATTTCGGCTCCATCAGCCATTTGTGCCGGCGAATCATTCCAGTTGACGGTTCCTTCGGTTCAAAACAACGGTTCGGCCATCACTAATCAAGGCTGGGAAATCCAGATTAATGGTAACTGGGTTCCGCTAACAAACAATAATATTCCGTTTGCCTACAATGGCTGCCAGATACGCTATCATGCTGAAAATGCGTGCGGTGTTGTGTCCAGCAATATGGTTTCGGTTACGGTGAATGACATTCCTTCGGTGGCTCCGATTTCGGCGCCCGATGTCATTTGCTCGGGCAGTTTCCTCGATATGGAGACACCTTCGGTAACATGGAATGGCAACACGGGTTCGGGCGAATGGCAGGTTTTTTATAACAATTCATGGCAAACCGTTCCTGCCCAGCTCACAATAGCCTATAATGGCTGCCATGTGCGTTATAAGGCACATAACACTTGTGGCGATGGCTATAGCAATGAGGTTGCTATTCAGGTTGTTGCAGGCCCTACCATTGGAGCTACGCCTAATGTCGTTGCCATTTGTGCCGGCGAAAATTTGAATCTCACCGCTCCGCAAGTGACCTCAAACGGATTACAAATCACTGGCCAGCAATGGGTTGTGAGGCCAACGCAATCGGGGAATGACGTGCCTTTCAATTTGACGAATGTGCCGGCAAGTTACGATGGCTGGGTCATCAGTTATCGTGTCACCAGCAGTTGCGGCGACAGCTATAGCTCGCCTTGGAGAACCTTGACGGTGAATACGGCTCCCGACATCACGGGAACGCTTCAAACGCCTCTGGCAATCTGTGCGGGCGATGATCTCGTTGTTGCGCCGCCATGTACTGAGAGCGGTCAGTGGGAGATTTGCCAGACACAGAACGGTAATTATACTAATTTCAGTTTGCAGAATGTGTCGGCCAATTATGATGGCTGGTACCTGCATTACAAGGTCACGAATGACTGCGGTTCGGATGTGAGCAATGCGGTTCAGATTCATGTGAACGATATTCCGGAAGTGGCTGCAATCAATGTCCCGGATGGAATTTGTGCCGGCGGTTCATTCAATTTGACAACACCTCAGATTGACAATCATGGCTCGATCGTGATTAATTCGGGTTGGGAAATCAATGTGAATGGCACTTGGCAATCCTTTGCCAATAGTTCCGTCCCGTTTGGCTATAATGGACATCAGATTCGTTATTGGGCTGAAAATGAGTGCGGAAGAGGAGTCAGTGAGCCGATTACGGTTTCAGTGTATGACCAACCTTCCATCATGGTTGATTTGGTTTCGCCACCGGCCATTTGCGAAGGTGAATCACTCGCATTGCAAACGCCTGAAATCAATTGGAATGGCAATGTGGGTTCGGTGGCATGGCAAATCAATGTCAATGGAAACTGGCAGGGTTTGAACAATGGCAATATTCCGTTTTCATATAATGGCTGCATGATTCGCTGCAGAATTACCAATTCTTGTGGAGAAGCCGTTTCGGCGGAAGTGCCTATCACGGTGTTCTCGGCAGCGGATGTGACGGAGCCTGAAATCCAAGCCTGCGGACCAGTACAGTGGCATGGCATGACTTTGTCGTCAACAAACGATTATTCGGCGGATGATGAAAATGAAAACGGGTGTATTGTTACGTATCATGTGCATTTCGAGTTAAGCGATGCATACGAAACAACAGAAACTTACACGTATTGTGGCAGTTTTCAATGGCCGTGGAATGATTCGGTTTATGATCATTCCTGTGAAGTTGACTACGTAATCGTCCACTCCGATCCTTTGATTTGCGACAGCACGATTCATTTGTCGCTGACAATCAACAATGCACCGGAAATAACCGAAACGCTTGCGCCATTGCCGGCATCGGTTTGCGCCGGTCAACCCATTGTAGCGACAGCGCCGGCTTTTGAATACAATCATGTTGATGGCGGAACTCCCTATTGGGAATGTGCAACCAATGCCGACGGGCCTTATTCCGCTATCAATCTGAACAATAACAACCTGGAATATGGCGATTACTACCTCCGCTTTACGGTTGAAAACGGGTGTGGCACGGATCATAGCAATGCCATTACATTCCATGTGAACGGCTTGCCTCAGATTCAGACTTCATTAACAAACCTTGCTGCGGTTTGCGAAGGCGATCCGCTGGATTTGCCTGAAATGGATGTCGTTTGGAACCATGAAGAGCAGGGTGAGGGAGAATGGCAGATTTCGCCCACGGGGGCTGAAAACACCTACGCTCCTTTTATGCCGGATATGCCTATGCAAACTTCCCATAACGGCTATTATGTCAGGTATGTGGCAACAACCTCTTGTGGCCGCGATGTGGTTGGTCCGGTAAGAATTACGGTAAATCAGAATGAAATCCATTATGATGCACCTGACCCGCAATGCGATTTCTATTTGTGGCATGGCAACACTATTACGGAAACGGTTTACGGTTTGCCTTTTGATACGGTTTCTGAACTCGGCTGCAGGTCAACCTATTATCTCGATGTGGTCATTAATCACAGGACCATGGATACGACTCATCTGGAAATCACGTCATGCGACGATTCGTTTGAATGGTATGACGGGCCTCATTCCGCTCCTGGCGATTTTTATTATACTGCCGAGAACAGGTTCCATTGCGACAGTGTCCTGCATCTGACCCTCAGATTCGACACCATCAATATCGTCAGTGAAACCTTTGTGGCATGCAACTCTTATGTCTGGCAGAATAATCAGTATACTGAAAGTACGGTTGACTCCGTTTGGCATTATTCACAGGATGAAGAGTCGTGTGATTCGCTGCTGATACTTAATCTCACGATAAATTACGATACGGTGGGTTATGATTCATGGACGAAATGTCCGGGCTTTGAATGGCATGGCGTAACTTATTATGATAATGAAGGCGGCCCGTTCATTATTTATGACACATTGCAACGTCATGATTGCCAGTGCGACAGCATTGTGGAGATACGGCTTACGATTGTCGATCCTGATTCGCTCCAGCTGACACAGCCAATCCGTTCGTGCAAGCCGAAGATAATCGAAGGCGTGTATTGCGACCGCGACACAACGTTTGTGGTTCCTTATCAAAGCCATCTTTATGACTGCGACAGTCTCGTGACGATTGTGTTCACCCTTGACAATGTTGATGATATTCTGTTGGATACGGTTTCATGCACCGATTTCTGGTGGCAGGGCCAGCATTGTGATCATGACGCCACTTATGAAGGCGAATACCAGACCGAAGACGGTTGCATCGGAAAGCTTTTCCTGAATGTCACGTTGAATCAGACCGAATATGACACCATTTCAAGGATTACTTGCGGACCTTATCCGTGGCATGGTGTAATTTACAGTCAGCCTGGCTATTATCCTTATTATATCCATTCGGTGCAAGGTTGCGATAGCATTGTCGAGATACTGGACTTGTCCATTGATGATAGTCAGGGAAGCACGCCGGTTCAGGGGTTGGAGCATGTTTATGTCGCTTCTGATTTGGTGAGTGGAATTTATCATTATGAGATTGACCCTGAGGCTGTTGAAGGTGACTGCGTATGGCGTTTGGATAATCCCGATTGGATAATGATTGATTCCGTTGGCACGAATTGCACCATCATGGTGAACAGGTCGGGAACCGCAACCTTGACGGCATATTATGAAGGAACATGCGGCGAAATGGAGACCTCTATGCTTATAAATGCGGGGTTCTTCGGGGTGGAGGATCATGCCATGGATGTGAAGCTGTATCCGAATCCGACACGAGGCATTGTTACGGTTGAAGCGGCTGACATTGAGGAAATACGTGTGCTGGATATGCTGGGACAAATCCTTGCGGTTCAACGTTATGGCAAGGAAAATCATGCCTTGCTGAATCTGTCGGCCTTGAAGCCAGCCTTGTATATGCTCGAAATCACGACGGCAAAGGGTAAAACTACCAAGCAAGTGTCGGTGAATAGGTAAATGGTTATTTTTACAAAAAGAAATTGAATTGTATGAAGAAAAAGATTTTCAGGCTTTTAGTGTCGGCTTTGGCAGTTGTCTTTGTTTCGTGTACAAAGAATGATGATACTACAATTGTCCCTTTTGGAACAGAATCATATATTGATGAAATACTTGGAGTGATTCCCGATTCGACGATGCAAGCGTTTGAAACCGCTTTCGGTGCTTTGCCTCGAGGCTATATTCCGGCAAATGTTGAAGGCGATTATGTGATTGCGCCTAAGGAACGTGTTGCGTCAAATGTTGATGGATGGATGATGAACCCTGATCCGGAGCTGAATGTGAGTTTGAGTTTTTCCGAACAGCATAATGGTGTGGTGCGCGTCGAATTGTCCGAGGCGATTGAGCAATTGACTGATACGGCGTTTGTCATGGGAACTGGCAATGCGTTTACGGTGTATTTCGTTGAAAATAAATCATACGATGTTACGTTAGACGAAACCTTTCATGTCAATATGGAACGTGGCGTCATCATTAAAGGAAACGTAAATGCAGATGGCATCAGCAATTTGTATTTTGCGGTTGTCATTCTGAAAGTTGAGGATGATTTTGGTGGAATCGTTCCTCATCCAGGTTCATATTTCGTTTATAGGGACGGCAATGGTTTGGCATCGCGCCTTTAATCAATAGGAGATGTGATAATGAAGAAACTGTCAATCATACTTTTACTTGCTTGTTTTGTTCCGATTGCTGCTCATGCGCAGTTGCGTGGAAATGATAATTCAAATGCTGTCGCCATTGGCGTTAAAGGCGGCTTGAGCTTTCCTCAGATGCATTATTCCGAAAGCCATCTGAGTGAGTTGACGCAGCCTTGGCTGAAAGATGCCGGCGGTGCGTTCCGAATCTTTCCAATCGGTGGTGTTTTTGTTGACATTCCGCTTGGCGGAATCGTTTCCATTGCGCCCGAAGCGATGTTTGCCCAAAGAGGCACTTCGATGAATTATCAGCATTTTTCGGGCTCAGATGTCAGCTATACCATCAATTCGAAGTATGTGGATTTGCGTTTGCCGGTTGTGGCTCGCCTCAAAGTCGCCGACGCTTTTCAGCCCTACGTCCTTGCTGGTATTGAAGCGGGTTATTTGCTTGGAGGACAGATACATGAGAGCCTTCTGGAACCCATTTCACTCGATACGGCAATTAATATTGGAAAGGCCAACATGTCTGCCATTCATGCCGGAGCGTTTGCTGGTGTCGGCATCAGAAGCGATATTGATTGCGGTGTCTTTACCCTGATGCTGAAGCTTGACGCCACCTATCATTTTGGATTCTTGGATTCGTATTCGGAAAAGGAACATGATGAAACTGCTAATTCGGTGATTATCAATGCGTATAATATTGACGGAGTCCGTTTGCCTTGCGGATTGGAGGTTTGCCTGAGTTTGGGCATCCCGTTGAAATTCCAGGCTGGCGATGATGCATGTTCGACATTCTCCAATAAATATCGTCCAAAACACAGAAGAGGCACATTGAATGGCTTTTAATGCGTGATTTTCACTATTTTTGCATTTCAAAATAAATTGAACATGCAGTTTCTTTATCCATACATGCTTTGGGGATTGTTGGCTCTGGCCGTCCCGATTGCCGTTCATCTTTTCAATTTCAGAAAGCACAAGTTGGTGTATTTCAGCAATACGTCATTGCTGAAAACCATACAGCAGGAAAATGCCAAGACGCGCAAGCTGAAGTATTTTGTCACTTTGTGCTTGCGTTGCCTTTTTGTTGCGGCTTTGGTTTTGGCTTTTGCTTTTCCGTTCAAGCCGAATGAAAGAGTCGAAACTGATGCCGAAAACAATCTGATTGGCATTTATCTGGACAATTCGATGAGCATGAAGGCACAGTCGCAGCGCACAACCTTGTTTGAGGATGCGCGTGAATCGGCACGCGACTTGGTGCGGAAACTGAATCCATCGAACCGTTATGTGCTGATGAGCAATAGCTTTGAGGTTCAAAATGAATATCCGATGAGTCAGGACGAAATGCTCGACCAGCTGGACCGCATGAGTCAGGATGGTAATCCCGTGGCGATGGGCGAAGTGATTGAGCGTTTTGGAATGTTGCGCAAACAACATGGTTTTGCATCTTCAACTTTGTTTGTCTATTCTGATTTCCAGCGAAATACATTTGATTTGTCGGCTGCTGACGCTGATTCGACATTGCAAATTGTTGCGGTTCCGATGGCACCTGTATTTCTGTCTAACGTTTATGTTGATTCAGTTTGGCTCAGTTCGCCCATCATGCAGGCCGGTTTGACGAATGAAATTAATGTTCGTGTGGCTAATCAAGGCGATAAGGAAATCAAGGGCTTGCCGGTCAGTTTCACGATGGAAGGCCATTCGGTTGCTTCTGCGACTGTTGATGTGGTGAAGAACGGTGAAGCGGAGGTCGCCATGCAGTTTCTGGTGGAAAGCAGTGGAAATCAAAAATGTACGGTTTCGTTGACTGACAATCCAATCGTTTTTGATGACAGCTATCACTTTGTGCTTCAAGTGAAACCGAGCCTTTCGGTAATCGAAGTAGGAAAGGAGGAAAGCGTTTGTTCTTTGCTGTTTGACAATGATGAACAGTTTGAATACGGTTTGATGCAACCCTCCGGAATGGATTTGAATGTCTTGTCGAAAGCGCAGTTTGTCATTGTGAATGAGACTTCTGAGTTGAATGAAACCATGCAGCAGACACTTTTGGATTGCGCTGCCGATGGTGCCAGTGTGGTGCTGTTTCCTTGTGCGGAAAATCCGAAAAATGATAGTTATTTCTATGAAAAATCAGGTCTGAAACTTGGTGAACTTGATGAGAATCCGACTTCGGCTGAAAATCTCGCCGTGCAGCATGATTTCTTTTCCGATATGATTTTGGATTTGCCTCAAAACGCTGATTTTCCTAAAGTTGGAAAACATATCCGTTTACAACCCACAGGTCAAACGGATGCTTTGCTCACCTTGCAAAACGGTGATGCATTGCTGTTTGGAAAGCGTTTCGTGAAAGGTCAGCTCTACGTATTTTCAACTTGCCTTGATACGGTTTGGAGTGATTTGGCCGACAATTCGCTTTTTGTTCCGATGATGGTGAAAATGGCTTTGGAAGGTGGAAAAGTCGGCAATATAGCCTATACGATGGGAAAGGATAAAATGCTGACATTGAATGATGTGAGCGCCGAGGGCGACCTGAGTTTCGCTCTGCGGAATGTTGAAAACGGCTTTGAAATGATGCCATCTTCCGAACTTCATAACAACAAAATCAGTCTTTATTTGAACGATGATTTGCCGGAGGCTGGTTTTTACGAATTGTTGCAGAACGATTCGGTGAAAAGCGTTCTTGCCTGGAATGATAGCCGCATTGAGTCGCGCATGGATTTCGTTGAAAAAACGGATGTTAAAAAGGCTTTCGAGCAGGCCGGGTTGAATGTCGCTGCCGTTTTGAATGCCTCGGATTTTGCGACAAGCGACCTCGTTGATGCCATGGCGCACAAATCTTCCATTTGGAAATGGTTTGTGCTGATAGCGCTATTGTCGCTTTTGGCTGAGGTGTGTGTGTTGAGAATCTGGAAATGATGGGCGTAGGTTTTCAATGCGAATAAATCAGGTATTTGCTCCGAATTTTCATAAACGCATCGGTTTCGGATTTCCAGCTGGCGCGGATTTCGTCGGCTGAAAGGCCTTGCTCGATTTGGTAGCGGAGTTGCTTGTCGCCGGAGAGCAGGTGAAAGTAATTGGTGAAGAAATTCTTGTCGCTGAGTTGCTGGTAGGCTTCGATGACCCATTCCAAATGCAACTGGTTGGCATTGAAAGCGTAGCCATGGGCGAACTCCACAAGGTTTTCGCCTCGGCAGCGCTGGCCTTCCAACAGAGGCTTTGATGCGCCGGAGGTGCTTTGTGGGGTGAAGCTATATTCGCCGCGCATGTTTGGATGACCGAAAATCTGGAAGGGTGTTTCGGTGCCGCGTCCCACGCTGACGATGCTGCCTTCAAAGAAGCAGAGGGTAGGATAGAGGTATACCGATTCCCAATTGGGCAGGTTCGGCGATGGCTTCACTGGCAGTTCGTAGATGGCGTTGCGGTTGTAGTTATTAATAGGTATTACAGTCAAGTCGCAGTGGATGCCGTTTTTCAGCCAGCCTTCGCCGTTCACCATTTTGCCGTATTCGCCTATCGTCATGCCGTAAACCACTGGAACTGCGTGCATTCCGACAAACGATTTGTTTTCCGATTTCAAAACCGGACCATCAACATAAAAACCGTTTGGATTGGGGCGGTCGAGAACAATGACAGGAATGTTGTTTTCGGCAGCGGCTTCCATGACGTAGGTCAAAGTGGAAATGTAGGTGTAGAAACGCACCCCGACATCTTGTAAATCAAACAGTATGATATCGATGCCTTGCAGCATTTCGGGTGTGGGTTTTTTGGTCTTGCCGTAAAGCGAGACGATTGGGATGCCCGTCTTTTCGTCCTTGCCGTTGCTGACTTTGGCTCCGGCATCGGCGGATCCACGGAATCCATGTTCTGGCGTGTAGATTTTCTTGATGTTTATGCCATTATCTAACAGTGCATCAATGAGATGCGTTGTTCCGATGATGCTGGTCTGATTGCCAACCACGCCAACTTTTTTGCCTTGCAGAAGTGGCAGATAATCGTCCGTTTGCTGTGCCGCCGACACGTATTGTTCCTTTGGAACGAAAGCAATCTTTTGGCCTTCGTCCAGTTTGAAAATTTGAGCCTTGAGGCTTGTGCTGCAAATCATCAGCAGCGATGAAATCAAGAAAAATACACGTTTCATATTTGGAAAACTAAAAATTAAAAGTTCAAAATGGTTCAAATGCTTTTGTCCGGAATTTGAACCACTTTGAACTTTTTTGTTATCGAATTTTATGCCAAAACTTATTACTTCACCTGAATTTTATTCATGGTGCAGGTCTGTCCGTTATACGACTTGATGAAATAGAGGCCTGAAGCCAAGCCTGATACATTCAATTTCAGCATTTTGCCGTTGGCTTCGCTTTGCATGACCAGCTTGCCGTTGACATCGAGGATTTCGACACGTTTGAGACCATCGAGGCTGATGTTCAGTTCGCCGTTGGCAGGATTAGGAAAAATCATGGCCATTTCAGGTCTTGCATAGTTTGCGCTGACGGCATCGTCCAATTCGCCGTATTCGAAGACGTAGTCGCAGATGTAAACCAATGTTCCGCCATCGTCGGCAGTTTCCCAGCCGTAGCCAAGAGGCTTGTTCCCGCGGAAATCGTCCCATGTGTACGATGGTTCTGGGTGATAAGGCATGAGGCAGTCATTGATGCTGTAGCCGGTGTCGTAAACGTAGGAAATCCTGTCGGCAACAGTGCCGTTGTAGGTTTGTTCGCGGATCATGCAGTTGTTGTTTTCATCGAAGGTACGGTTGACGACTGATTCAGGAACCCACGAGTAATCCCAATAATAGTAGGCGGTTTGGATTTCGTTGCCGTTGGCATCGTAGGTGTGTTTGGTCTTGGCGGAGTTTTCCCAAGTGTACATCCACGAGGTGTACATCTCCTCAACAAGTTCATCGAGAAGGCCTTGTGCGTTGTAGGTGTAAGTGCCGCGCATGAGTAGGCTGCCGCCGAGGGTCATTTCGTAGCGTGTCAGCACGTTGTTTTCGTAAAAATAGGTGTAGACACCCTGAATTTCGTGGCCGCTGCCGAAATCGTTGTAGTTGGTGCGGCTTGTGCGGTTGTTGTTTTCATCATAGGTGTATTCGATGTAACATGGAAAAATCCATTGGTTGTTGTAATATTGGTAGGAATTGACGCGAATCACGTTGCCGCGCTCATCGTAATACAACGAGTCGATGAATTGTTCGTTGTCGCCTGAAACGCCTGAAACGACGTAATAGGTTTCCAGCAGGTTGTCGTTGTTGTAGTAGTACTGGACGCGGTCGAAACCGTCATCGGAATGATAATTGTCCAGGAAAAACGACTGTGCCTGAAGCAGATAGCACGGCACCAAGGCCAAAATCAAAAGGAGTAGATTTTTTTTCATGATGATGTTTATTTAATTGGTGTGTAATTGTTCGAAAAACTTCTAATGTGGATGCGAAACTATGAATATCCGTTCATTGAGCCTGCCGCACTCATTGACATTTTCAATTGTAAACAAAATATAGTCGTCTGTTTATGTTTATTCACTGCAAAAATAATCAAAAAAGTGATTGTTCATCCAGAGAATAGGTTTTTATTTTTTTGCTGAAGCAGTCTTGGTTTTAAGGCCGTTTTTTCTGTGCGGT
The DNA here is from genome assembly GCA_045628585.1 of Bacteroidales bacterium. Taxonomy (GTDB): domain Bacteria; phylum Bacteroidota; class Bacteroidia; order Bacteroidales; family F082; genus Limimorpha. Next base: position 14,889 of record JAZQPN010000031.1, read on the forward strand.
TTTGGCGAAATGTCCGTAAAGATGTCGATTAATTCGTTATCTTTGCCGCGTGTCTTGTAATGCTTAAACAAGTGAATCGTTGTATGGCTTTTATTGTAGTTTTTGTTTCTTCAAGATGCGAGAAGTAACATATTTTGTTAAAAATCAAATAAATATACGAGATTTTTGATTTTGTCATTTAGTAATGGACAATGTAAAATTTCCGGCGAAAATGAATTTCAAGTTAGTATCTGATTTCAAGCCGACTGGCGACCAGCCCGAAGCTATCCGTCAATTGGTCGATGGACTGAACCGTGGCGACCGAGCCCAGACTTTGCTTGGCGTGACGGGTTCGGGCAAGACTTTTACCATTGCCAACGTTTTGGCCGAATTGAACCGTCCGGCATTGATTCTCAGCCATAATAAGACTTTGGCTGCGCAGTTGTATGGCGAGTTCAGGCAGTTCTTTCCTGAAAATGCGGTGCAGTATTTCGTCTCGTATTACGATTATTATCAGCCGGAGGCATTCATTCCAGCCACGAATACCTATATCGAGAAGGATTTGGCCATCAATATGGAAATCGATAAGATGCGCCTCGCTACCACTACGGCCTTGCTTTCGGGCCGAAGGGATATTATCGTAGTTTCTTCTGTATCATGTCTTTACGGTATTGGCAATCCTGATGATTTCGGGAAAAACATCATTTATCTTGAGCAAGGTGCCAAGAAAACCCGCGATGAGGTTTCGAAGGCTTTGGTGAATGCACTTTACACCCGCGACGAAATCAATTTTGTGCAGGGCCGTTTCCGTGTGAAAGGGGAGACCCTGGATGTGTTTCCTGCCTACGCCGATTATGGCTATCGCATTGTGTTTTGGGACGATGAAATCGATTCGTTGGAGAGTTTTGACCCGATTACGGGCCGTCGCATTGAGTCGTTTTCGCAGATTACGATTTTCCCGGCAAACATTTTCGTCACCTCTCAGGAAAAAATGCAGAAGGCCATGCGTGAGATTCAGGACGATATGTTTAAGCAGACCGAATATTTCCGCGAAATCGGAAAAGGTTTGGAAGCAAAACGCCTTGAAGACCGCGTGAATTACGATTTGGAAATGATGCGCGAATTGGGCTATTGCTCTGGCATTGAGAACTATTCGCGTTATTTCGATGGCCGCAGTCCGGGCACAAGACCTTTCTGCCTGTTGGATTTCTTCCCTGAGGATTTCATAACGGTCATTGACGAAAGCCACGTCACGGTGCCGCAAATCCGTGGCATGCACGGCGGCGACCGCTCGCGCAAGCAGACTTTGGTGGAATATGGTTTCCGTTTGCCTGCCGCTTTGGATAACCGCCCTTTGCAATTCGATGAATATCAAGCCTTGACAGGTCAAACGATTTATGTCAGCGCTACGCCTGCCGATTTCGAGTTGCAGCAGAGCGAAGGCGTTTATGTGGAGCAGTTGATTCGTCCGACAGGCTTGCTCGACCCCGTGATTGAGGTGAGGCCAAGCCTGAATCAGGTGGATGACTTGATTGACGAAATCCATAAAGTGATAGAGAAAAACCAGCGTGTGTTGGTTACGACCTTGACAAAACGCATGGCCGAGGAACTGAATACTTATCTCAACAACTTGAAAATCAAGACGAGATACATCCATTCCGATGTCGATACCATGGAACGTGTTGAGATTTTGCAAGGTCTTCGCATGGGCGATTTCGATGTCTTGGTTGGCGTCAACCTTTTGCGCGAAGGCTTGGATTTGCCGGAAGTGAGTCTGGTCGCCATTCTTGATGCTGATAAAGAAGGTTTCCTGCGTTCAGAACGTTCGTTGACGCAGACGGCTGGCCGCGCCGCGCGTAATGCCGAGAGCAAGGTCATCATGTATGCCGACACCATCACCGAGTCGATGCAAAAGACCATTGACGAGACGGCGCGTCGCCGCTCAAAGCAAATCGCTTACAATGAGGCGCATGGCATTGTTCCGAAGACCATTATCAAGGCTATCGATAATTCGTTGGGCACATTGAAAGGCGGAACGATTTCGACAGGAACATACGTCCAGAAAGAAGGCGGTGATACGAAGGCTGCTGAAGCGCAAGTCTACAAGACCGAAAAAGAATTGCAGCGCGCCTTGCAGGAAGCCAAGAAGAACATGGAGAAAGCCGTCAAGGAGATGGACTTCCTCAACGCCGCCAAGTGGCGTGACGAGATGCTGGCTTTGCAGGAAAGATTGGGGAAAAAGTAAGATGAAGTAATCCATAATTACATATTGAAATGTCTATAATATGAAAGAAGTCATTAAAAGAAGAAAAAATATTTGCTTGTATTCCATCCTTTTGCTTTCGCTTGGGTTACTTTTCCCGGCTTGTCATAAGGAAGAAAATTTGGTAATTTATACGGAGGTTTTGGAAAAGAATGATTTCGGAGGAGCTATTTTGAAACTTTCGCCAGAAGAAATGAAAGATGCCGATTTTGAATTTGGTGACATCCTTCAGGTGTCTTTTAATGATACGGTGTTGAAAATTCCTTACTTTGATGGGTTTTATTGTCGCGTCGGTGATATGCAGCTTACGGCCTATCGTAGTTCGCCAAACATTGAGTTTACGGCACCATTTTGCGGCTTACCTGATGCGCTTGATGTACGGAAAGGCACTGAGATCGCAATTGCAATGTTTGAAAAGGGTTCTGCTAAGAATATCCAGCAGACCATGGCAATGAATTTCTCAAATGATTTTAGTGATTATGAATATGACACAATAAGGTTTTCAAATGCCAGAATGGTTAAATTAGGAAGGATTGCTGGTAATCGTCTGTATCGTTCGTCATCTCCTTTTGATAATGCATATAACCGGGCCGATTTTGCAGCTCTGTTTATGAGAAAGAAAGGCATTGCTTGTGCGTTGAATTTATCGGATGATGATGTGAAAATGCAATCTATGTTAGACGATATGCCTGAATATTCACGTCAATTTTATGAATCAGGCAACGTGGTATGTTGCAAATTGAAAGTGAATTACAAGTCTGATGAAACGAATGTCATGATGTTGCAAGGTTTGGTCAAAATGATTGAAAAACAAGGTCCTTATCTCGTGCAATGCCTTGAAGGGAAAGACCGTACAGGTTATGCATGCGCTATTTTGGAGGCCATTTGTGGCGCGACTTACGATGAAATAGTTGCAGATTACATGCTGTCGTATGAAAACTATTTTAATTATAACCAGTATAATAATCCCACCTTCTATAATACTGTCGTCAGTATTCGCCTTAACGATGCTTTGATGTATTATTGCGGCATTGATGATGAAAGTCTGTTGCCGACAATTGACCTGGAGGCTTCGGTCCGTAGGTTTATGCTGAATCATGGCCTGACGGAAACCGAAATCGACCAGTTGCAACA
>JAZQPN010000032.1:0-10051 GCA_045628585.1 Bacteroidales bacterium
CTTTTTAGAACCAAAACATACAAAACCCACAAAACCTTTCTCTACCCGCCTTTGAATCTCGCAACCGCTCGATTCAAACCAGCCTTTCGGCTTTTTTCAACTAACATCTTTCGTTCTGGGTCTAAAAGTATATTATTGCCAAAAGTTTTCCGCATAAATAAAAAAACGTTATTTTTGCACAATCCTTAATAAATATTCAACTATGAAAAAGATGAAGAACATTATCCTTACAATGCTGTTGGCATTGCCCATATTATTGTCGGCACAACAGACAGTGCAAATCGGCGACATATTTTGCACGGATGGAAGCACCGTAAAGCCGAATGAATTTGCCCAATCCGGGAAAACGGCGAAAGGAGTAGTTACGTTTATCGATGAATCGGGCGAACACGGATGGGCCATCAGCCTTGACATCGAAGCCCGCGACATCCACTGGGTGGATCCAATGCACTACGACGAAGGTTACGACATCCCATTATTGAACAATTGCGAGTTTTCGGGCGAAGCCATGCAAGACTCTGACGGCTACCGAAACACCATGATTATCCGTGCGGCTCATGGAGCCGACTGGTATCCCGCCGCTTGGTGCGTTGATTTCGACAACGGATGGTATCTTCCAGCCGCTGCACAAGTCCGCTGGATGGTGGCCTACGCTACCGAACTGAACCAATCGTTAGCCGTCGTTGGTGGCACACTTTTCCAACACGATAATCCAAGATGGTGGTGGACTTCGACAGAAAGGACCGGCATGCATGCTATCGTTGTCAGCGAGACCGGAAGCGTTGGCAACTACATGAAATACAACTATTATTACACTTACAGAATCGGTGTCAGAGCCGCAATAGATTTTTAACGGGAAGGAGAACGACATGAAAACCTTGAAATATCAACTTATAGCCTTATTAAGTTTGGCCTTTTGCATCGCCCAAGCGCAAAGTCCCGCCATTGGCGAAATGCTGACCGCTTCCGACGGCACCACGGGAGTTGTGTTTTACGTTTCGCCTGACGGCAACACATTCTGGTTGGCCGCCATGAACGATTTGCCTGGAACTTACCAATGGGGTCCTATCGGCGACGTCGCTGGATTAGAGAACTACGAATCGGCGAACGATGCCATTTGGTATGCCCTGCATTACGAACCTAATGGCTTGGAAAACACGAGCATCATGTTTCACAATCAAGGGTATAACAGCAATTACCCTGCATCGCTCATCAATTTCAAACATGGCTGGCACATTCCATCGACAGGACAACTGAGCAAACTCTATGCCGCCTTGCCCTACGTCAATCATGTTTTCACACAAAACGGCGGGACGGAAATGACATACGATTACTATTGGGCAAGCACCGAAAGTTCCTCGCAACAAGCATGGGCAGTCCATTTTGACGACAATTCCTACAAAGGAGGATTACTGCAAGAGTTTGACAAGCTCACACGGCTTCATGTACGCCCGATTTGGAGTTCAGAAATCATCAGCAGCTCACCAACCGTAGGCCAAATTGCCATTCCAGAAACGATTTGCTCCGGCAACAGCCTCAACTTGCAGACTCCAAGCACACAAAACGCAACACACCAAGGATGGCAAATCGCATCGGACGAAAACTTTACTGATTACCAAACCTACAACGGTGAAGGGCTTGACGAATCATTCGACGGCTGGTATTTGAGATACTACGCCTCCAACCATTTGGGCACAGCCTACAGCAACACGGTTCAGATTTCCGTGCTATCAGTCAGCATGACTTCGTTTGACATTTCAAGTTGCAATTCATACACGTGGGACGGCGAAACCTACACTGCATCAGGCGACTATGAACAAATATTCAACGCACAAAACGGCTGCGACAGCATCGTCACCCTGCACCTTACCATCACTCCATCGGTAAGTTATGATTTTATGATCAGCACTTGCGGCAGCTTCATTTGGAATGGCACGGAATACAACGAAAGCGGCGATTACGAACAGACTTTCACCTCATCAACAGGCTGCGACAGCATCGTCACAATGCACCTTACCATTGAACCAGCGATAAACCTCGAATTAATGGTTAATGCTTGCGACAGCTACATCTGGAACGGCACGGAATATTTCGAAAGCGGCGACTTCATACGAACTTTCACCACACCACATGGCTGCGACAGCATTGTTACCCTGCATCTCACCCTCAATCCATCTGTAAGCTACGATTTCATGATTAGCACCTGCGACAGCTACATCTGGAACGGAACGGAATATTTCGAAAGCGGCGACTATGAACAGACCCTCACCTCATCAACAGGCTGCGACAGCATCGTCGCAATGCACCTCAGCATAGAAACTTTTGACGAAATGCAAGCCATTGAAGGTGACACGGAAATTGATTCCTACCTCACGCCAAACAGCGTTTTCGTCCAGTCCGGCTTTATGAGCGGCAGCATATACCAATGGAGCATCGAACCCGCCGAAGCAGGTTCCATTATTGGCAGCGGCAATACGGTCATCGTCAATTGGTCGCCTGAATTCAAAGGCAACGCCACGCTGACCGTGAATGTCAGCAATGCCTGCGGCGAAGGCAACAATGCCATTACCGTAAACGTGAAAAACACTTTCGATGTCAGCGAAAACAGCATCAATGCCAAACTTTATCCCAACCCGACATCAGGCGACATCAATATTGAAGTTCCCGGAATGCAACACATTACCATAACGAACACCTTGGGACAGAATATCGTCGACATGGAACTTGATGCCGATACGTCAAGCATCGACATGGCGCAATTCGGCACAGGCATGTATCTGATCCGCATCCAAACCAGTAACGGCTCATGCACGAAACGTTTTTGGGTGGAATGATCATTTCAAATGCAACCATTTCAGTCCCTTATCAATCAAATCATTGACTGATTGCGAGATTTTAAGTTTGTAAACGGCAACCAAGCCCAAAGGCACAATCACGCAAGTCTTGACCAGACCATCAACCAATGGCCCGATGGCGATATTGCCGATTTTTGATCCGCCAAACAAAGCGATGAAAGGCGCTGCGACCGTATTTCTCCAGATAATATCGAGGCCGAACAAGACTGCCACGAGAAGCGTCACGGTAATGTGTTTCCTTTCCAAAGGCAAAGTCCCGATTTTCAACTTGATAAGGAGAAGCAAGAGCGAGTAATGCACCACGTAGGCAAAGAGCGTTGCCAAAGCTGCGCCGTTCATGCCCCAGACCTGAATGAGTTCGCGGTTCAGATACCAGGCTAAGACCGTCAGCAAAATGGTGAAAAACAGCGAATAATAATAGATTTTCGAATAGCTGAGCACCGTCACGCCAACGCTCAAAGTGGAATTTACCAAACGGCTGAAACACAAGATGAAAACCACCCATTTGCCCGCCTGATAAACGTTTCCGTTTGGCATAAGGCCGTAAATCAAATCAATGTTAATCCAGATGATGAGAAAAATGAAAGCCCCGACCAGATACTGGTGCAGCGAAACGCTCTTGCAAATGCGGTCGGCTTCGGCAACATTATTGTCGGCCATGGCCTGCGAAATCTGAGGACGCGCAATTGCTCCCAAAGAACGGTAAGGCATTTCAACCAAAGTGGCAATGTAGATGGCAATGGCGAAAATGCCGCCCATAGCCAAGCCTTCCTTTCCGCTGACGAAGAAACGGTTCAGCAGCGGCGTAATGTTGCCTGCCAAAGCCGAAGCGACAAGGAAAACCGTGTAAATCAGGAAGTCGCGTTTCAGTTTTGGCGTAATGAAACCCTTTTCAATCCTGAACGAGACACGCTGTAAAGTGAACAGATAAATGATATTCACGATGGTAGCGATGCCATACGAAACGCAAAATGCGACGACCATTCCCGTCAGCGAAATGATGCGGAAACCGTAAAGCACATAAATGGCAAGAGCCATCACGCGCAACCCGACTTCGCGGATGAAGCGCGGCACCACGACACGCATCAAAAGATTGGAATTGGTCTCAAAGACAGCTATATAGAGCATGAAAAACGCCAGCGGAATCACGAAATAGATGTAATCGACAAACAAGGCCGAGTTTTTCGAGAAATAAGCCGAGACAGGGTTTCGGAAGACGAAAAACAAAGACAGGAAAAGCACAAAACCGGCCAAAGGGACAAGCAGAGTCCAGCCGAAAAACCCATGATCCCTTGAGTTTTCATCCTTGAACGTCGGGTAATAACGCATGGCCGAAGTGCAAGTGCCCAGCTGCGCCAAGCCCGACAAGAGCGTGGCAGTCTGCAAAAGCAAATCCATCAAGCCGACTTCCTCAGTGGTGAGCAGTTTGGTCTGTACGAAAAACGTCGTGAAAATGCCAACCGCAACCCCAAGATAGGTTGCCAAGGTGCCTTTTATGCTCTGTCGTGCTACGATGCCCATTGTTCTGTCAGGATTTTGGAATCAGGAGGATTTGAAGATTCGTTAGACATTCCCAAATATTGCGTCTGATTCTATGAATTATGCGTTGAATTTTCAAACAAACCGTCATCATCATGTAGCGAAATGCCTTTGAGTTCCTGCTCTATGAAAGCGCTGTAAGTCTTGATAATCAGGTCGCAATCTTTCTTTTCTTCGGTCAGTTTTTCAATAAGGCTCTGTTTTTCTTCGATTTCGTCTTGAAATCTGGCGATTTTACGGTCACGTTCCTCGTTTTGACGCGTAAAAACCTGAATGCGATTTTTCAAGTCATCAATGACAATCTGTTTTTTTCTGTCGTTGTCTTCCTCGGCACTAAGCCTGTCGGTCTCACGGCGGATGCTGGAATTCAAATCGTTGCCTGCCAAAATCACGATGGCCATAATCCAAATCCATAACAACAGGATAACCAGCGTCCCGATGGAACCATAGAGTGCATTGTAACGCGAAAAATTGGAAATATAGGCATTGAAACCTATCGTGGCAACGATAAACAAAGTCGTAGTCAAAATGGAACCTGGACTGAAAACGACAAAATTGCGGTACGTTTTTCCATTTTTTCCAGGCCGTTTCAGTTCCTTGCGGTAATGCTCGTTAAACTTCACATTGCCAAAATAATACAGCGTGGCGACCGTAAAGCACAAGGCAAAAACCGTAACCAGCCAACGCAACAGATTGAACAGAAACAACACGAACCCGCCTTGCAGAAGCTCTTGCATAACAAGAAACTTCAATCCAATGCCGCCAAGCGAAATCAGGACGATGGAAACCACGATCAACAAGCCAAGAATGAGCAGCATGATGATGGCGAAAAACCTTTGCATCAGCCAGCTTTTCAGCGTGAGTTTCTTTTCGCGGAGATAATCGGCGTACACGTTGCGGAATCCGTTGAAAAACGCCACCACACCGCTCGAACCGAAAACCAGACACAACACGATACTCACCGAAAGCAAACCATCATGCGACTGATTCATGATGCCGTCAATGGTCTCATTCACGAAATCCAAAGTCCCTGACGGCAAGAACGAATCCTGAATGAAACGCTTCACCATTTCGTCAAGATTCGGAATCGGGATGTAAGGTATCAGCGTGAAAAAGAACAAGATAAGCGGAAACAAGGCAAGGAAGAAATTGAAAGCCACGCCTGCCGCGCGGTCCAAGGTGCGACCTTTGGTGAAATTCTTTAAGAAGTCAAGGATTATGTCCAAGACCGGAATCCTTGTCCCCGGAAAACGGACAACACGAAGTTTATTGTCGTCCTTATAATACCATGCCCGCAAATCATCGGTTTTGGCTTTCACCCAAGCCGCAATTTTGCCTTTTTCCTTCTTTTGCTCGTCATTCGCCATAACGCTAACTTTTTACGCTGCAAAATTAGTTTTTTTTGGAGCAAATAATTTATTTTTGCAAACATTATGAATAACGAGACCATAACACACGAAGGAATCATCACGAAAATCGGCAGTGACGATTTGGAAATCAGGATTTTGTCGAAAAGCGCATGTGCGGCCTGCCATGCCCAAAGCGCCTGCTCGATGAGCGACATGAAAGAGAAAATTCTCACCGTGCCGCGCCCGAAAAACCGCGATTTCCGACTGATGCAGCAAGTCAGCGTCAGGATGAAAGTGAGCCAAGGCAACAAGGCCGCCATCCTCGGCTACCTGCTGCCTTTCATTCTGATGATGGCCGTGCTTTTCACGCTCATCGGCTGCGGCCTCGGCGAAGGGCTGTCGGCCTTATGCAGCATTGCCGCACTCATACCTTATTATATTATACTCCACCTCCGCCACGACAAACTGAAAAAGCAGTTTGAATACGAAATCGAATAAGGTCCAAAAACCTTATCCTTTATCTGCACTATATCAAGAACATACATTTTCTCATAGAAAAAAAATAAAAAAAAATCTTTGTCGAAAAACGAAGATTCCATATTTTTGTATGATTTTTTGCTTTCAAGCAAGCACATCTATCATTTTAAACTAAATCAGAACATTAACCCTCAAAACTATTAAAAAAGTGAACAACATTCTCATCATTTCACTACTGGTATTAGGTATTTTAGGAGGCGTTTTGGCGGTAATCCTTTATTTCGTAGCCCAGAAATTCAAGGTGGAGGAAAACCCTCTCATCGATGAAGTTGCAGAGTGCCTTCCTGGCGCCAACTGCGGCGGCTGCGGATTTGCGGGATGCCGTGCATTGGCTGAAGCCTGCGTGAAATCAGCCGCCGAGAAAGGCAACATCGACGGATTGGCTTGCCCTGGCACCAACATGCAGACGGTTGCCGACATTCTCCATCTTACCATTGCCGCTGCCGAACCGAAAATTGCCGTTGTCCGCTGCAACGGTTCCTGCGCGAACTCACCGGCTAAGGTTCACTACGAAGGTGCCGACATCTGCGCTTTCGCCAACACTTTGTATGCAGGCGAAGGCGGTTGCTCGAAAGGTTGCTTAGGTTTAGGCGACTGCACCAAGAAATGCCCATTCGACGCCCTGCACATCAACAAAGAAACGGGGCTGCCCGAAGTCGATGAAAAGAAATGCGTCGGCTGCGGCGCTTGCGCCAAGGCTTGCCCGCGCGGCATCATCGAAGTGCGCCCACGTGGCAAGAACGACCGCCGCGTCTACGTCTGCTGCTCCAACACCGACAAAGGCGCTCTTGTCATCAAGAATTGCAACGTCGGCTGCATCGGCTGCCAAAAGTGCGTGAAGACCTGCCCATTCGAAGCCATCGAAATGCGCGGCAACCTCGCCTACATCGACCCAGCCAAGTGCAAGAGCTGCCGCAAGTGCGAAGAAGTTTGCCCGCGTGGCACCATCCATGCTGTCAACTTCCCGCCTCGCAAGCCAAAAGCTGAAGAACCTGTCAATCAAGAAGTAACCAACGAAAATAAAGCTAACGCATGAATCCTATAAAGACTTTTCCAAAAGGTGGCGTTCATCCGGAAGAAAACAAGCTTTCGGCTGACAAGCCTATACAGAATTTCCCGATGCCGAAGCATATCATTGTCCCGTTAGGGCAATGCTTGGGTGCGCCCGCCGACCCAATTGTCCAAAAAGGCGACCACGTCCTCACAGGACAGCTCATCGGCACGGCAAAGGGTTTCGTATCGGCCAACGTCCACTCCCCTGCCACCGGCACCGTCACAAAAATTGACGTCGTGATGGACCACACAGGCTACTACAAACCTGCCGTTTTCATTGATGTCGACGACCAAGAGCAATGGATTGAAGGTTACATCGACACCGATGAACTGCTCACAGAAATCAAGCTCGCGCCTAACGAAATCATCAACAAGATTAAGGAATGTGGCATCGTCGGTATGGGCGGCGCAACCTTCCCGACCCATGTCAAACTGATGATTCCTGAAGGCAAGAAAGCCGAATACATCATTATCAACGCTGCGGAATGCGAGCCTTACCTGACTTGCGACAACCGCCTGCTGCTTGAAAAGACCAAGGAATTTTTGATGGGTGTCAAGATTCTGATGACCGCCGTCAACGCACCGAAAGGCATCATCGGCATTGAGTGCAACAAGAAAGGCGCCATCGAATTGCTCGACAAGACCATCAATGAAAACCGCGAACTCTACAAGAAAATTGAGGTTCAACCCTTGAAGACCAAATATCCGCAAGGCGGCGAGAAGCAAATCATCAAGGCTGTCACCGGCCGCGAAGTCCCTTCGGGCAAACTGCCTATCGAGACGGGTTGCGTCGTGGTGAATGTGGCTTCCACCTTTGCCATCTACGAAGCCGTTCAGAAGAACAAGCCGCTGATTGAACGTATCGTCACCGTGACGGGCAAATCGGTCAAGAATCCCGGCAACTACCGTGTGCGTTTCGGCACACCAGCCAACCTGCTCATCGAAGCCGTTGGCGGACTTCCAGAAAACATCACCAACGTCATCAACGGCGGTCCTATGATGGGTAAAGCCGTGTCGGTCACCGATTTCCCATGCATCAAAGGCACATCCGGCATACTGCTGATGACCACCAACGAAGCGCAAGACCGTCACCAGACCAACTGCATCCGCTGTGGCCGTTGCGCCATTGCATGTCCGATGGGCTTGCAGCCTTTCCTGCTCAACAAGCTATCGAAGCTGAACATGTTCGACGAGACAGAAAGCAACCACATCATGGACTGCATCGAATGCGGTTCCTGCGAGTTCACCTGCCCCGCCAACATTCCTTTGTTGGACTATATCCGTTACGGCAAAGCCAAGACTGGCGCCATCATCCGTTCACGCAATCAAAAGTAATTAGACTATGAATCAGTTTACAATATCCGGTTCGCCTCATGTTCATGCGAACGAAAGCACGAGAAGAATCATGATCGATGTGCTGATTGCCCTTATGCCAGCACTTCTCGTCGCCATTTACTATTTCGGATGGTATGCCCTGCGCCTCACAATCGTTTCCGTAGGCACATGCGTATTAGCCGAATGGCTCATTCAGAAATTCCTCATCAAAGGCCCTGTCACCATCAACGACTGCTCAGCAGCCGTGACTGGCTTACTGTTGGCCTTCAATGTGCCAGCCAACCTTCCCGTCTGGATGGTTGTTGTTGGCGGAATCGTTGCCATTGGCGTGGCAAAAATGCCTTTTGGCGGTTTAGGCAAAAACCCGTTCAACCCAGCACTGGTTGGTCGTGTGTTCATGCTCGTTTCCTTCCCTGCTGCCATGACCACTTGGCCTAAAGTCCAGCCGATTTTCGAGAATGGTTTCATAGCCGATGCCGTCACCGGCCCTACCCCGCTCGGCATCCTCAAAGAAGAAGGTTTGCAATCGGCCCTCAACAACAATCCAGACCTTTTGGATATGGTTTTCGGTTCTCGCGGCGGTGCTTTCGGTGAAGTCTGCGCCATTGCCCTGCTCATCGGTGCCATCTACTTGATTTGCCGCCGTGTCATCGAAATCTTCACTCCTCTGAGCATTTTGCTGACCGTTTTTGTATTCACAGGAATCTGCCACTTGGTAAATCCTGAGCAGTACATTGCACCTGTCTATCATCTTGTTTACGGTGGTCTGATTCTCGGAGCCTTCTATATGGCAACCGATATGGTGACTTCGCCAATGACCATTCGCGGCAAACTATTGTTCGGCTTCGGCATCGGTGCCATCACGGTCATCATCCGCCTGTGGGGCGCTTATCCGGAAGGCGTTTCCTTCGCCATCCTGATCATGAATGCCTTCACTCCTCTTATTAACAAGGCCTTCAAGCCAAAACGCTTTGGCGTTGTGAATCCTAATGTTGAACCTTCAAAGAAATAAGCCATGGCAAAAAGAGAATCCACACTTAAAAACATGCTCGTCAGCCTGTTAGTCATTACGGTTGTCACGGGCGGCATTCTTGGCCTCGTGTATTCAATCACCAAAGATGCCATCGCTGAAGTTGACCTGAAGAAAAACCAGGCCGCCATCGAAGAAGTTCTGAAGACTGATGTTGAAATTGCAACGACAGAAGTGACTGAAATCGACGGATTGACCTATAACTGCGCTTACGATGCACAGAACCAGCTGATTGGTGCTGCTATCAAGACTTTCTCGAACAATGGTTTCGGTGGCAAAGTCGAACTTATGGTCGGCGTGCTTGCCGATGGCACCATCAACAAAATCTCGGTGTTGTCGCAAAGCGAAACCCC
>JAZQPN010000033.1:0-6215 GCA_045628585.1 Bacteroidales bacterium
CGCGAGGAACGCATCAAATTGGGCAAAAACGGAAAACAGGACAAAAAGGAAATCGCTTTTCAGTTTCTCACGCCTCGTTTGACGCATTACGGCGACTTGTCGGTCTTTGCTGCTGAAGCCTTTGTGCCTGAATATCACACCGAAACACGCATGAGTTATGGCTACGGTTATGGCTTCTATGGTTCACATCCTTATACCTATACCGTTTTCGATGGTTACGATTTTATTTCGGAAATTTTGCTGGCCTTCGATAAGGATGGCGAGCTGAAATGGCAAACTTCAGTCAGATTCGATAACGATTTGACCTACGATTTGACCAAACATTCCGGCGAAGCGGTTTGCCACGGTGAGCTTGTAGTGGCTTCGTCATGCGAAAATGCCTTGCGTTATATGGTCTTTGATGCCGATGGACAGCCTTTGATGAACCAGCAATCGGTTGAAATTGAGCCAATGCACGGCGCTGATTATGTTGAAGATGAGTATTTCGCACAGATTGAGCCTTGGTTCGGGTCGCGTTTCCTGATTTTTGGCTGTCAGATTATCCAAAATGGCGTGTTGCCAAAGCCGCACCGCACCGTCTTTTTCCTCCAGAAAGTCCAATACGAATGATATGATTTCGAGTTTTCTCAAATACAAGATTCAGTGCAAAAGTGAGTATCACATTCACTCGCCTTTCGTCTATGAATTTACCACGAAAGTGTTGAACGACAAAGGTTCAAACTCTGATTATGAGACGATTCTGCGCCTAAGCAGGTTGCTCGATGGCAAGAAGCATTTGACTTACCGCCGCCGCAAGCAAAGCCGGCTTTTGTATCGCATTGTGCGGTATTTTGAGCCTGATTCGGTGGTGTCTTTTGGAAAGCTTTCGGCACTGAATACGACGGCGTTGGCCTTGGGAAATTTGCAGACAAGGGTTTATTTGGAAGAATCGGATGGCTTTCTCGAAACGCTCAATTCGATGGGCATTGAAAATGTAACACTCATTCAGCCAGCGGATTTCGATTCCGAAAAGTTTAAGAAACTCAACACGGGTTTTGTCTTTTTCAGTGAGAACGATTTTGAGGACGAGGAATGGGATTACTTGCAGGACTGCATGAGCCACAAAACGACCGACTCTGTGTTTATTTTTGAAGGTATTCACCGCTCGCGCGATGCGGAAGACGCTTGGGAGCGCATTATGGACAATGAGGATGTTTCGCTTACCATTGACCTTTATCATATTGGATTGGTTTTCTTTAGATTAGGCATTGAAAAACAGGATTTTGTGCTGAAGTATTAGGGACAGGTAGACAATTAGACTTTTGGACGATTAGACGGCTTTGCCGTCATTCCCGCAAAGGCGGGAATCTTGTTGTATATTGTTGGTTATTAGATTTTTATAAAATTGAACAATTTTGAACTTTTGAAAAACTGAAAACCGACAACTGAAAACTGATTACTGAAAACTGATAACCGACAAGACTTTTTTAAAAATTTGAATAATTGATTTGAATATGAAAAACATAACCTATACAAAAACCGGTGACGAAGGCATGACTTCGTTGATTGGCGGCAAGCGCGTCGCGAAATTCGATGAACGTGTTGAAACCTACGGTACTGTCGATGAACTGAGTGCTTTTATTGGCGTGCTTAACGATTTGGAAGGTGTTCCTGAGGCTGTAAAATCGGTTTTGCAAGTCGTTCAGAATAAGCTCTTTACCTTGGAATCGCATTTTGCATTAGACCATGATTCAGAAGTGAGCAAGATGATTCCGCCGCTTTCTGCCGATGATGTCGCTTTTCTTGAAAAGGAGATTGACAAAATGAATGAGCAGTTGCCCGAATTGAAGGCTTTCGTGATTCCTGGCGGCAATTTGAAAGCCTCCTATTGTCATGTCTGCCGCACGGTCTGCCGTCGTGCCGAGCGTCAGGCTTGGCGCATGGCACAGGATTTTGAGGTTGATGAAACCGACTTAAAATACCTCAACAGATTGTCGGATTTCTTCTTTGTGCTTGCCCGTTTCTTTGATTTTGTTGAAAATAATCGTGAAAAATATTGGAAATCAGACAAATAAGAATTGAATAAATTTTTTATAAAAAACACTTGATTTTTTGCCAATATGAAGTATTTTTGCAGCCCAAAATAAAAACCAAATTATACTATGTACTGGACATTGGAATTAGCCTCAAAATTAGAAGATGCGCCTTGGCCGGCAACAAGAGAGGAGTTGCTGGATTGGGCTATGCGCACGGGCGCACCTGACGAAGTGATAGAAAACCTTCAGGAGATGGAAGATGAGGGCGAAGTCTACGAGCGTATCGAAGACCTTTGGCCTGATTATCCTACTAAAGATGATTTCTTCTTCCACGAAGACGAATATTGATTAGATTGGTAGTTGTATAGGACTGATAATCAAAAAGTTATAAAAATGCTGAGGATAGTTCCTCAGCATTTTTTGTGTCAAAATAGGCTAAAAATAGTCAAAATAAAGGTGTTTTTTAGGGGCTTACTTCCCTGTTACTATCCTAGGAAATGAGAAATCCTCCTAAAAAAGGTAATAGTTAGGGCATAAAAAAAGACACTGACATAATCTTGTCAGTGTCTTTTTAAAATGTTGAAAAACAATCTATTATATTTCAAAGTTCAAACTCTCTTCAACAACTTTCTGTAGTGTTTCAGGGAGGACAGATGCATAAACTTTTTCTGTGGTTTGAACAGAGGAATGGCCCATCAAGGTTGAAATTGACTTGATGTCACATCCATTGTTCAGTCCAATGGTTCCAAATGAGTGCCTTGCACAATGTATATGGAGTCTAAAAGGTAGTCCCATCTTATCCCCAAGTGCAGCAAGTGATTGATTTATAGTCCTTATCCTTGAATTTTTGATTTGCATGAATTTTTTTTCATCCCTCATATCAAATTCATCATCCAACATTCCAAATACATAATTCTCATTTCTTCCTTTCCATCTTTCAAGTATCTCAACTGCCCCATCTGCCATAGGGATAGTGAGAAGGACTGCTCTCCTGCTGTGGTTTTTCACCTGATAATGTTTGACCATCTTGTTCTCCATATCAACTTCATCCCATTTCAATGAGATGATGTCACTTGCCCTCATTCCTCCACAAAATACAGAGAACATAAACATATCAACAAAGTCTCTGGTTCTGTCATACCTTGACTTCTCTGCAACCTGTTTGAGTTCCTTCAATTGTTCAATGTTCAAATATTCCAGTTTTTTATCTTCACCAAGTGCCTTCCCATTTGATGGAAGATAACATTCAGCAATCTCATCATAGGTTTGTCTATCAATCCATCCATCTCTGCAACATTTTTTGAGTGCCTTGATGATTGGTGTTAAGGATTTGTTGATTGTGTCATTGGAGTTTCCATTTTCCTTTCTCCAAATAATGTAATCCTTAATCAAATCAGTTGTGATATTCTTGCAGTAAAGGATGTTCTCACATTTTGTGTTCATGTGCTTTTTCTTTTGTAAGAATTCATTGAACTTCCTCATATAACATTGAACATTCACCCAAATGGAATATCCAACCTTGCCCATCTTGTAGAGTTCCTCATTGTAATTAAGGACAAATTGGACAAAATCAACTTTCCCTTTTTCAATCTCTTTCTTTTCATTGTATGTGCCATCAAGAATGCTCCTCAATACAGGAACAGGAATCACTTGGTTTTTCTCAACCAGAAGGCTTTCAATGATTTTGTCATAGCCCATTTTGATGTTTTTCAGCCTCTGGTTTAATATTTTTGCCTTTGGATGCCCATTGACTCCTTCTTTGATATACTTGCCAGTAATGCTATCTCCTAGCCAATGTTCTGGCTTGACCCTGATGCCAGTTCTCTTCTTGCAGGGAATACCCATTGTGCAGTATTGGATATGTATCATATATTCCCCAAACTCATTAGGCTTGTTGTCAGTTCTTAAGAAAAACTTCCCTTCCATATTATGCAACAAACTCAATGTGGTTGTTCTTAATCAAGTTATCAACATCAGCCTGGGTGTAGATGTATGTTCTTCCCAACTTGGCATATGCAAGTTCCCCATCCTGTCTCATCTTCTCAATGGCAGAAACACCTACCCTGAGATATTCTGACAATTCTTTGGTGTTATACACTTTTTTCACTGCATTGTCCTTGATGTCATTCAAGGTTGAGATGATGTCTTCCATTTTAGACTTCATCTCCAAGTAATTATAGTCATTCATAATTTTTAGGTTTTAATAATTTTCTGTCATAAATCTATCAATTCTTCTTCCTCTTCCCATCTCCAATTATAGAAATAACAAAGATTTGAGGATTTGAAGAAAAAAGAGAATATTTTTTTCTTTTGTTTAATAATTATTCTGAAAGCCAATAAGTTAGCCCCATCTTTGCCAGCCTCTGGACAGTGCTCACACCAATTCCATACAAGTGAGCAATCTTCCTGTAAGATTTCCCAACCTTGAGCTCTGCAAGGACTGCCCCATACTTCTCCAAATAGTCATACTTTGTCATCTTAGGTCTTGCCATAATATAATAGGTGTTAAAGTTCAAACTCTTTTTTAAGCCTCTGCACTGTGGATGGAGACACTCCTGTAATCTTGGAGGTGTTCCTGACTGATTGGCCTGCCTTCAGGTTCTTGAGGACAGACTTGTATTCAGTTGCCAACTGGTCTTTGGTCTTCACACCTGCACCCTTTGGCTTGCCCAACTTGCCACCATCCCTGATATACTTGTCCCTGCCGGAACTGAGCCTGTAATATATGGTCTCTCTTTCCAGTTCTGCTGCTGTGCCCAAGACTGCACACATAATGGTCAGGTAGGGGTTCTCCTTGCCATCTGCACTGAAGATGGACAACTGCTCCTTGAGGAAATAGCAATTGATGTGGTGGTCTTTGAGGAACTTGATGGTCTCCAATATCTCATCACACCTTCTGCCCAATCTTGACAATTCACTGATGAGGATGGTGTCTATGTGGTTTTCCATGCAGAAGTTCAGGGCTTCCTGAAGGAGAGGTCTGTCCTTGTTGGCCTTTCCACCTGATATGTGCTCTTCATAGGTCTTGATGACTTCAAGGTGGTTTGTCATTGCATAGTGTTGGAGGTCTTCAACCTGTCTTGTGGTGTCCTGTCTTCCTTCAAGTGAGCCAGAACTGCTGCATCTGCTGAAAATGATTGCTGACTTCATAATTAGTGTATTCAACTTAAAAGTGTATTCAACTTAATCTTAATAGTATCTTGATTACAGGGAATTAGTGTGCCTCACTTTCTCTTTGATAAAGTTCAGCACAGGGTGATTGGCAATTTGGGTCTGCCAAGAACTTGATGAGTTCATCTGCCTTGCTGATTGCATAGGGGACATTGATGCTCAGGTTTGGCTTGGCACACATCCCAGCAAGGATGATGGTTGCTGCCATAAATCTTCTCTCTTCCCAATTGATGTCTTTGCTGCTCATAGTGATTGCTGTTTAGTTGTTTTGTTCCTCAATTCTATAATCTTCACATTCTCCCAAGCCAAAGAATTCAATGAGGTATTCTCTGGACACTGGTTCAGAACTTGTGTATGAGGTTTTCCCCCAATGGTCAGCCCCATACTCCTTGTAATGGATGATGTATGTCATATTTGTCAGTTTTTTATCCATTTATTCCAACACAATTACTGTGCCGTAAGTGGCGGAAAATCAATAAATTAAACAATTCTGCCAAGATGTCAGCGAGAGGTGATTTCGACATTTTTCCGAAATCGTATCGACGGAAAAAACTTGTATTCAATAATTATCTTGGCCAATTTTTGAAGATTTTCCAAAGTGTTGTTATTTTTATAGGGAAAGGATTTGGGCTTAGACCATAATCAATTTATTAAATAATTAAATCACAATCATTTATGGAAGAATTATATAAACTGAGATTGCAAGAGAAGCAATATCTTGAAGGGGAACTTGGCTATAAACTTGAAAGCACCTTCTGGGAGGAATTCTCTATCGCTGAAACCTATGGCCCAGATGCCATCAGGGAACATTATGAAATGGTGTTTAGCCAATGGAAAGACAGCCTTAAATACCTGACAGAATTGGTCTTGGTGTTGAATTGGAAAATTGCCACTTGGTTTGGGGTTGATGACCAGATTGGCCTCACGTATGATGAACTTTGGGCTGAAGCTGATGCCTATGCCTTGAAGACCCTCAAAGGAGATGACCTGCACTACTACCTTTCCACCTTGGACTGAGTTTGTTAGGTT
>JAZQPN010000034.1:0-9179 GCA_045628585.1 Bacteroidales bacterium
CCCTTATGTGTTGGAATTTCTGGATCTTCCTGCCAATGAACATTATTATGAATCGAACTTGGAACAGGCTCTGATTGACCATTTGCAGAAGTTCCTGCTTGAACTGGGACGTGGCTTTTCGTTTGTCGCAAGGCAGAAGCATTTCAATGTGGATGGACGGCACTTTTACATCGACTTGGTATTTTATAATTACATCCTGAAGTGCTTTGTACTGATTGATTTGAAGACAGACGACCTCACACATCAAGATATCGGGCAGATGCAGATGTATGTCAATTACTATGACCGGTATGTCCGTCAAGAATGGGAAAAACCGACTATTGGCATATTGCTCTGCGAGCAGAAAAGTGATGCAATAGTAGAACTCACTTTACCAGAGGATACGAATATCTACGCTACTCAATACACACTTTGTTTGCCTGATAAAGCCACGCTTCAGCGCAAATTGAAAGAATGGATAGAGGAAGAATAGCCTTATTAATCTGTGTTCTACAAAGCGAAAAAACAGTTTTTTCAAACCCTATAGAGGATTCAAGTGATGAAACAATCAGAATATCTCGCATCCCCGAAGCCTCGCAGTCAAAATAAATAATCAAATTGTCTAAAAGTCAAAACAGTCAAATTGCCAAATACAACTATTAACCAAAACTAACATGGACATTCAATCGATTAAAAGAAACTTCGGCATCATCGGCAACGATCCGCAACTGAATCATGCCATTGAGATTGCCACACAGGTTGCTATGACCGACCTCACTGTACTCATTACGGGCGAGAGCGGTACGGGTAAGGATGTATTCCCGAAAATCATTCACCAGAACAGCGCCCGCAAGCACGGACAATATTTTGCCGTCAACTGCGGCGCTATTCCGGAAGGCACCATCGACTCGGAACTTTTCGGTCACGAAAAAGGCTCCTTCACCGGTGCCGTTGCTGACCGCAAAGGCTACTTTGAAATTGCCGACAAAGGCACTTTGTTTTTGGATGAAGTCGGCGAATTGCCGCTTTCGACCCAGGCGCGTCTGCTCCGTGTGCTTGAAAACGGCGAATACATCAAAGTCGGCGGCTCAAAGGTGATGAAAACCGATGTCCGTGTGGTGGCCGCTACCAATGTCAACTTGCCCGAAGCCATCGAAAAAGGCAAGTTCCGCGAGGATTTGTATTACCGTCTGAACACCATTCCGATTCACATTCCGGCATTGCGTGAGCGCAAGAGCGACATTTACCTGCTGTTCCGCAAGTTCGCTTCCGATTTCGCTGAAAAGAGTCACGGCACAGCCATTTCCCTATCGCCAGAGGCTGTAAAGATGTTGGAATCATACCGTTGGGATGGAAACATCCGTCAGTTGAAAAACATCACCGACCAGATTTCCATCATTGAAAAGGAACGTGTCATCACGCCTGATATTTTGGAAAAATACCTGCCTAACAGGATTTCCACTTCATTGGTTTTGCTCCCAAGGGACGAATCGACGGAAGGCCTGTCGGAGCGCGACATTCTTTACCGCTTTCTTTTCGACATGAAAAAGGACATCGCCGAATTGCGCGATACCGTCAGCAATTTGATGAATGGCCATCAGCCGGAACAGAATTATGTTCCTGCTTCGCCGGTGGCTTACGTTAGCGAGACGGGAACCGTCGTGACACAGGTTGAAAAAAAGAAGCCGGAAGATATTGAACAGGATTTCACGGAAATTATTCCTACCGATGAACCAGTTTTAGAATCTTTAGAGGAAGATTTGCATTTGGCTCATAGTAATAAAGACAAGATTATCAAGGCTTTGGAAAAACATAAAAACCGCCGTAAGGAAGCTGCCAAGGAATTGGGCATCAGTGAACGGACACTTTACAGAAAAATTAAGGAATATCAAATTGAATCTTAATTAGGAATTGGGAGTTAGGAATTAGGAGTAGTTAGCTCGTTGAGCTTGTCGAAACGGCGAATCAAAGTGGAAAGTTTTAAAGTGGAAAGTGGAAAAGGTTTGAAGTGGGAAAGTAGAAAGATTTTGGACTTTTGAACTTTTTTGAACAATTTTGCAAATCTTTACTGAAAACTATTCAAGTGTAAACAAACATAAAAAAGGAGGTTAAATGCAATACAAACATTTGAAAATTAGCGTTTTGCTTGCCATGTTGCTTGTGTCGTTCGGATTGCGTGCGCAAGTCAGCATGAACGCTGCAGGTGGCAATGCCGCAGGCGATGGAGGCTCGGTGAGTTATTCCGTCGGCCAAATGGTTTTCTCCGCCAATGCAGGAGCAAACGGCTCGGTGACGCAAGGCGTGCAGCAACCTTACGAAATTTCGGTTTTATCAGTTGCAGAAAACGCCGAAAACGTCAATCTGTCGGTCTACCCAAATCCTTCAACGGATTATCTCTACCTGACATCATCGGATGAAATTTCCGGTTTGTCATATCATTTGTTCGACATGAACGGAAGACTTCTGAAATTGGGAAAAATCACTGAAAATCAAACGAATATTAATATGCAAGGTTTGGTTTCAGCGACTTATTTCGTGAAAGTCAACCAGGGAAACAAAACAGTGAAAACATTTAAAATCATTAAAAGATAAGTCAATATGAAAAGAATACTTTCAGTTTTGGCGCTCGTCCTCGTGGCAGTTCAGGTTTTTGCCCAGGCGCCTCAGAAAATGAGCTATCAGGCCGTCATTCGCAACAATGCAAATGAATTGGTCGTCAATACGCAAATCGGAATGCAAATCAGCATCCTGCAAGGTTCGGCAAGCGGAACGGCAGTTTATGTTGAGACGCAAACGCCAACCACCAACGGCAATGGTTTGGCAAGCCTTGAAATCGGCGCAGGTACTGTCGTTTCCGGCAATTTCGCAAACATCAATTGGGCCAATGGTCCTTATTTTGTGAAGACGGAAACCGCCGTCGAAGCACCTTTGAACAACTACACCATTTCGGGCACAAGCCAATTGCTGAGTGTTCCTTACGCTTTGTATGCTGGCAATGTCCCGTCGGGCGACCATGCTGGCGACATGCAGTATTGGGATGGTTCTAAGTGGGTTGTCATTCCTGCCGGTAGCGATGGCGCAACCTTGACAATGGTTAACGGCGTTCCTTCATGGGTCGGTGGTTCAGGTGATGTTACCACGGTCATCAATCCAATCACGGGAGCCGAATGGATGGACCGCAATCTCGGTGCTTCGCAAGTGGCAACCAGCATTGATGATTTGAGTTCCTACGGCTACTTGTACCAATGGGGCCGCGGCAACGATGGTCATCAGGACAGAGGTTCATTCTGCACCACCACTTTGAGCGATGGCGACAACCCTGGTCACAGCTTTTTCATTCTGACAACCTCCAGCCCTCACGATTGGCGCAGCACGCAGAACGATGACCTTTGGCAAGGTGTCAACGGCATCAACAACCCATGCCCGGCAGGTTTTCGTGTTCCTACCGAAGCCGAATGGACTGCCGAGCGCGACACTTGGAGCAGCATGGATTTGAATGGCGCTTTTGCATCGGTGCTCAAACTGCCTTGCGCCGGTGGCCGCCACTATTCCGAGGCTAACAATGGCGCTTTCGTTCTTCCTGGCAGCAATGGTTTCTATTGGACCAGCACCGTCGACGGCACTAAGGCTTCGCGCCTGAATTTCGATGCCGCTCACGCTGAGTTCTATTCACCATACCGCGCCTACGGTTATTCAGTGCGCTGCATTAAAGATTGATTTTTGGGATTGCCTTCGGCAAGAAATCTGATGACAATCTAAATGAAAATCTTTTCAAAAATTATCGTTATTAATAAGATTGATTTTTGATTGATTTTTTATAAGGATTTTTGAACGATTTCTCGGCGAAGCCGAATAAGAAATACACTTGAAAAAAGCATTGCTCATCAATATAATCGTGTTCATCACGTCGATGATGTTTGCACAAAACACCGTCACGGGCGTGTTTTCGGATTATGCTGGCCAGAAAATTAGTCTGACCGGTTTTTCCGGCTTCGACACCTATGTTATTAATAGCACGACCGCCAACACAGAAGGCGTTTTCAGCCTTTCTTTCGGCGGAAATGATTGTGGCATGGCAATGCTTGCATCGGAAAGAAGCCAAACGTTTTTAGTCGTCTTGGCCGAAAATGAGGATTTGCAACTGAAAGGCAGAAACTTCGCTGATACGGAAAATATCGAAATCGTCAATGGCCATCAAAATCAGGTCTTTGCGCAATATGCCACCGAGCATCCAATTCGTGAAGAGGCATTGAATGCGTGGAATTTTCTGGAACAGCTCTATGAAGAAAATGCCATTCTTGCAAAGCATAAGGACGTGAAGCAAGCCATTTTGTGGGAGCAGGCGCAACTGAAAGGAGAAGAAGAGAAATTCTGGATTCTTAATACATCTTCCGACGATTACATTGGCTGGTATTTGCCCATGCGGAAACTGGTCAGTTCGGTTCCCGCCATTGCGCAATATCGCACCGATGAAATTCCTGAAACCGTGACTGCTTTCCGCAATATCGATTATTGCGACGAGCGTCTGCAAAAAAGCGGCTTGCTGAAAGAAACCATCGAAAGTCATTTCTGGCTCATCGAGAACAGCGGAAAATCTTTGGAATCACTATCTGAGGAAATGAACATTTCCATCGATTGCATGGTGGAAAACCTGTTGAAAGACGAGACGAAACTGAATGTCATCAGCGAATATCTGTTCAAGTTTTTGGAAAAACGCAGTCTTTTCGCTGCTTCCGAACACTTGGCTTTGAAACTGCTAAACGAACATAGTTGCACGATCGATGATGATTTTGCCTCACAATTAGAGAGTTACCGTGCAATGAAAATCGGCAATAAGGCGCCGGATTTCGATTTCAAGTCGGTTGTGGTGGCTCCAAACTACGCGAAAGCGCCGAAGAAACTTTCGGAACTATCAAGTCAATATGTGCTTTTGGTATTCGGCGCCAGTTGGTGTCCGCAGTGCCCGCAGGAACTGCTGAAACTGACAAATCTTTACGCAAAATGGAAATCGCAAGGTGTTGAAACTGTTTTCGTTTCGCTTGACGAAGATGAAACCACATTCAGGAACTTTACAGAGATTTTCCCATTCATCAGCGTTTGCGACTTTCAGAAATGGGACAGTCCGATAGTGGAAAAATATCACGTCTTTGCCACGCCTACATTCTTTCTGCTTGATAATGAACGGAAAATAAAATTGTATCCCAAATCTGTCAGCCAGATGGATTCATGGGTGGAGTATTTTTTAATTCAAGGAAACAAACAATGAAATCATCACGCATCATAGCAGCAGTTTGCATTGTTTTGGCATTTGTTTGCCAAGGCTGCGGCATTTATTCCTTTTCAGGCGCATCGATTCCTGCTGAGGCTAAAACCGTCTCGGTGCAGTATTTTCCCAACCATGCGCAATTGGTCAGCCCGACTTTGAGCAATGAATTTACCACGGCTCTGCGCGATGCGATGATGAACCAGACGACGCTCGACATGGTTGACGATGGTGGCGATCTTGCCTTCGAAGGTGAAATCACGAACTACCAGACTACGCCAATTGCCATCACGGCTGGACAGACGGCTGCCTTGAACCGGCTTACGATTACCGTAAAAGTCAGGTTCTCGAACCGTTTCGACGATACGAAAGACTTTGAAAGCACATTTTCGAGATATGAGGATTATCCCAGCGACCAGGATTTGAATTCCGTTCAGGAAACCCTTTCGGCAACAATTATCGAGGCACTCGTGGAGGATATTTTCAATAAGGCATTGGTGAATTGGTAATGTGGACTTTTGGACAATTTGACCTTTAGACTTTTTGAACAATTTTGAACTTTTGAAATAACTGACAACTGAAAACCGAAAACTGATAACTGACAACCGATAACCATTTAGAACTCTTGAATAATTTTGAACAACATATAACCCATTGGAAACAAGAACATTAATAGGATACATAAATCAGCCCGAGACACTGAAAGGAGCCGCCGTTGACGATGTGAAGTCGCTGACGGAGAAATATCCTTATTTTGCCATCGGACAGGCATTGTTGGCCATCGCTTACCAAAACGAAAGCAGCAATGATTACGAGCAGCAACTGAGATTAGCGGCCAGCATCGTTCCGAACCGCGACAAACTGAGGCTTTTTTCGCTCATCGCAAAACGTCGTTTGGAAACGCCAGTTGAAGTGCCGCAATTGCCTGATGAATACAAGCCTAAGGAGAAATTTTTCACTGCGGTTGAAACCATCAATCCTGCCGAAGAAGCCAACGATAGTGCCATCATCCGCGAAAAGGTATTCATCATTCCCGAAATCGACCTCAGCGGCACACAAGAGGAACTTTCCGCCGAAATGGCTTTGCTGGAAGAAAAACGCAAGTCGCTCGACGAACTGAAAGCCATCATCGCAGCACGCCTCAAGGCCATGGAAGAGGAAAAGAAACAGAAAGAAGAGGGAAAAGCAGCGCCGAAAAAACTCTCCAGAAAAGAACTCATCGACAAATTCATTGTCGAAAATCCGAGCATTTCACGCCCGAAAGCCGAATTCTACAACCCAATCTCTGTGGCACAGAACAGTATCACTGACCAGGAGAACATTGTAAGCGAGACTTTGGCCCAGATTTATGCCAAACAAGGCTATACGGAAAAAGCAATTTCAATCTATGAAAAATTATGCTTGAAATATCCAGAAAAAAGTGTTTACTTTGCAGCCCAAATTGAAGAACTAAGGAAGTTAAACAATTAATTCATAAACGATGTATACATTAATAGTAGTTTTAATCCTGATTGTCAGTGTTTTATTAGGATTAATCGTTCTGGTTCAGAACTCAAAAGGTGGCGGTTTGGTCTCCAATTTTGGTGGCGCAAACCAGGTGATGGGTGTTCGTCAGACAACCGATTTCCTTGAAAAGGCTACATGGACAATGGCTGCCATTCTTGTGGTGCTCTGCTTGATTTCAAGCATTACCATCCCAAAGAATGTGAAATCAGGTGATGCTTTCCAAAGCGAAATCGCAAAACCAATGGAAGCTCCTGTCGTTCCTGCTACCAATGCTGCCGAAGCCCTTCCAATGGAAGAAGCTGTTGAAGCTCCAGCAGAAACTCCAGCCGAAGCTCAATAATTTAGCAAATCCAAAACAACTGTAAATGCCGGAATTCACGTTTCGGCATTTTTTATATTTGTGCAGCATGAATGGTCAAGCAAACGTTCCTTCGGGTTTTCACGGCACCGTGAGATGGCAAAGTCCGTCAAACATTGCCTTGGTGAAATATTGGGGAAAAAAAGGCGTGCAGTTGCCACAAAATCCGTCCATCAGTTTCACGCTTTCGCAATGCCGGACGGAAACTTCAGTCACATTTGAGGCAGCCGAAAACTTTTCGCTGCGGTTTTGCTTTGAAGGCTATGAAAACCAAGCTTTTGCTGCCAAGATTGAGAGATTCCTTCTCGATCATGTCGCTGATTTTCCATGGTTGAACCGAATGCGCCTGAACATGGAAAGCAGCAACACTTTCCCACATTCATCGGGCATTGCCTCGTCGGCTTCTTCGATGAGCGCCTTGGTTTTGTGCCTGTTGGACATCGACAGGATGCTGAAAGGCGAAGCGGAAATCGATTTGCAGAAAGCGTCATGTTTCGCCCGAATTGCATCGGGCAGTGCTTCACGTTCCGTATTTCCGATGATGGCCTTGTGGGGAAAAACCGATGCTTTGGCAATAAGTTCCGATGAATATGCCGTATCGCTTGAAAATCAGATGAATCCGATATTCAAGACGTATTGCGACAGTATTCTCATTGTCAGCGATGCTGCAAAATCGGTGTCGAGCCGCGCCGGACATTCATTGATGGAAAGTAATCCGTATGCGGCAGCGCGATATGCCCGGGCCAACCGCAACATTGAAAATCTGCTTGCCGCTTTGCGCGATGGCGATTTGGAGACTTTCATCGAAATCACCGAATCGGAAGCCATGCAGTTGCACGCCTTGATGATGTGCTCGACTCCATCGTTTATTTTGATGAAGCCGAACACTTTGAACATCATTAGTGAAATCCGACGTTTCCGCGAAACGACGCAAATTCCGTTGTGTTTCACTTTGGATGCCGGCCCCAATGTGCATCTGCTTTATCCGAAACAATATGCCGATGCCGTCGAAACCTTCATTAATGAAAATCTTATTCGGTATTGCACTGATTCAAAATGGATTAAGGATTGCGTTGGCAACGGACCAAAGAAAATAATCTGATGAAGACAGGTGATTTTGAATTTTAGACTCTTTGACGGCCTTTTTTTTGAGGCCGTCATTTCCGTCGTCCTCCTCGCGAAGGCGGGGACGGGAATCTTATTGTTATAGCAGTATTATTGACTCTTGAACTTGGTTTGTCCAATCAGTCTAAAAGTCCAATCGTCAAAATGTCAAACGAAATTCACTTCCATTTCGACGGTCGTTCCGACGCCAACGGTAGAACTTACGTTGAGTTTGTCGACGTTTTTCTTTATGTTTGGCAAACCCATGCCGGCTCCGAATCCCATGTCGCGGACTTCGGGCGAGGCCGTTGAGTTTCCTTCCTGCATGGCCCAGTCGATGTCGGGGATGCCAGGACCTGTGTCGACGATTTTCACCGTGATTTTGTCCGATTCAATGTCGGCGTAGATGGTGCCGCCGTAGGCATGTGCTATGGCGTTCACCTCGGCTTCGTAGAGTGCCACCACAACCCGCTTGATAATGCTCGGGTTGATGTTGAGCTGCTTCAGCGTCTTCTTGATGGCGCTTGAGGCTGCTCCGGCATTCACAAAGTCCGCTTCGTAAACTTGGTATTCGAAATGCATGATGTTTTGTTTTTAGTTGATACTTAGTAAATTGAATTGAGGCCTGCCGAATAAAGTATGCCGCATGCCTTAAACATGGAATAGTTACATTCCATAAGGACCATGCCTTCGTCTTCGGCTTCTTCAATCATCTCCTCGGTGGCTTTTTTCTTTCGCACCAAGACTATGACGTCTAAGTTGCCCATTTCGCAAGTGCGTATGGTCTGCATATTGCAAAGGCCTGTCAGAAGGATGGGATTGTGGTCGCCGATGGTGAGCACTTCGCTCATCAAATCGGAAGCGAAGACGATGTCGTTTTCTTCGTCCAAACGGTCTGCACCGCAAAGCACCTTGGCTTCCAAGAGTTCTGAAATTTGCTTGATAGTCATTTGGTTTACAAATGTTTAA
>JAZQPN010000035.1:0-2285 GCA_045628585.1 Bacteroidales bacterium
TGAGCGTTCCAAGTATGGCTCCTGCGATGATGTCGCCAGGATAGTGGAATCCAATATATATGCGGCTGTAACTCGAAATCAATGCCCATGCAAACAACGTGAAACCTGCCCAACGATATTTTTTGCGTAAGGCTGCGGTCAAAAAAGTGGCGATGGCGAAAGTGTTGGCGGCATGTGACGAAACGAAACCAAATCGGCCTCCCGCCATGCCTTTTGGAAGATATATAAATTCCTCTAAATCAGTGTTAAAACATGGTCTCAAGCGATGAAACAAGGGTTTGCAAACATGGGCTGAGAGTTGGTCGGAACAAAGTACGACCACACCGACAGTAAGGAAAATCCACCAGCTGCGTTTCCCGTATTGTTTGACGGCAAGTAAAATCCACAAGGCATAAAGCGGAAGCCACACCCACATTTTTGTGATGGCAATCATGATAGGGTCGAGCCAATCGGCGTGCAAGCCATTCAGAAAGAGGAAGAATTGTGAATCTAATTCAGTTAACATGCAAACGTTTTCATTGAAATTGGTGCAAAAATAATCCAAAAATGGAAAGGTATCGCAAATGGAACATTTTTTCGGTCACAAAATCATTTTTATGTATCTTTGCCATTTGGTTTTGCTGGAAGCAAATCTAAACATCTAATGGAATATCAAACAAATAAATAACAACAAAACTTATGTACAGAACTCATACTTGTGGTGAACTTCGTCTTGCCGATGCTGGCAAGGAAGTCACATTGTGCGGCTGGGTGCAGCGCGTGCGCGACAAAGGCTCGCTGGTTTGGATTGACCTCCGCGACCGTTATGGAATCACGCAACTTTTCTTGCAGGACGGTGTCAGCAGCCCTGAATTGATGGAACAAGCCCGCGGCTTTGGCCGTGAATATGTCCTTCAGGTTAAAGGCACGGTCATCGAGCGCGAATCGAAGAACCCGAACATGCCTACCGGCGAAATCGAAATCCGCGTCAGCGAATTCGTGTTGCTCAACGAAAGCAAGACGCCTCCTTTCACCATCGAAGATGTCAGCGACGGCGGTGATGACCTTCGCATGAAATACCGTTATTTGGACATCCGCCGCAATCCGGTCCGCAAGAATTTGGAACTGCGTCACCGTATGGCCATGTTGGTTCGCAACTATCTGAGCGACCGCAATTTCTTGGAAATCGAAACCCCGATGCTCATCAAATCGACGCCAGAAGGTGCCCGCGACTTCGTGGTGCCATCGCGCATGAATCCAGGCGAATTCTACGCTCTGCCGCAAAGCCCGCAGCAATACAAACAGCTGCTGATGGTGGCTGGCATGGACCGTTATTTCCAAATCGTGCGTTGCTTCCGCGATGAAGACCTTCGCGCCGACCGTCAGCCGGAATTCACACAAATCGACTGCGAAATGTCGTTTGTCGAACAGGAAGATGTGCTGAACATGTTTGAAGGTCTCGCCAAACATCTCTTCAAGGAAATGAAAGGCCTTGAATTTGGCGATTTCCCACGCATGACTTGGCACGATGCCATGAAATATTATGGCAGCGACAAGCCAGATATCCGTTTCGGCATGAAGTTCGTCGAACTGAACGATGTGGCTAAAGGAAAGAATTTCAGCCTGTTCGATAATGCCGACCTCGTTGTCGGTATCAATGCCGAGGGTTGCGCCGAATACACCCGCAAGCAACTCGATGCCTTGACGGAATTTGTCAAGCGCCCACAAGTTGGTGCCGGTGGCATGGTTTACATTAAATATAATGCCGATGGCACATTCAAGTCGTCCGTTGATAAATTCTTCACGCCTGACGATTTGAAACTCATCGCCGAAAAATTCGGTGCAAAACCTGGCGACCTGATGCTGATTCTCTGTGGCGAAGCCATGAAGACCCGCGTGCAGCTTTGCGCCTTGCGTCTCGAAATGGGCAACCAGCTCGGCCTGCGCAATCCTGATGAGTATGCTCCATTGTGGGTCATCGACTTCCCGCTGCTCGAATGGGATGAAGAAACGCAACGCTACTATGCTATGCACCACCCATTTACGGCACCAAAACCGGAAGACGAAGCCTTGCTCGACGACCCAACTAAGTGGGGTGACATCCGCGCCAATGCCTACGACATTGTGATGAACGGTGTTGAAGTTGGCGGCGGTTCCATCCGTATCCACAACCGCACCTTGCAAAACAAGATGTTCCACACCCTCGGCTTCACCGACGAAAAGGCACAGGAGCAGTTCGGCTTCCTGATGGGTGCCTTCGAGTTTGGCGCACCGCCTCATGCAGGTCTGGCCTTCGGTTTCGACCG
>JAZQPN010000036.1:0-2273 GCA_045628585.1 Bacteroidales bacterium
TATTTCATCCTGACCATGCTTTTCGGAACGGTCTATTATCTGATTGTCGGCGTGTTGGGCTACGATTGGTACATCATGGAAATCGCTTCGCTGTTCCTGTTTATGGGCATTGCCAGTGGTCTTTCGATTGACAAGAGTGCGAGCGACATTGCCAAACTTTTCGTAGAAGGCATGGGCGACATTCTTTCAGCAGCGGTCATCGTGGGTTTGGCGGGCGGCATCGTCATCATTTTGCAGGATGGCGGCATCATCGACACCATTTTGTATGGCCTTTCGAAATCGATGCGCAACGCGGGACAAATCGTTTCTGTCGAAATCATGTATGGCATTCAGACACTGATCAATGTCGTCATTCCGTCAGGTTCGGCGAAGGCGGCCATCACCATGCCTATCATGGCGCCTTTCAGCGATTTGATAGAGATTTCGCGCCAATCGACGGTAATGGCGTTCCAGTTTGGCGACGGCTTCACCAACATGATTACTCCGACTTCGGGCGTGCTGATTGCCACCCTCGGCGTGGCGCGCATCCCTTGGGAGAAGTGGGTGAAATTCATCTGGAAATTCATCCTCGTGCTGATTGTCATCGGTGCCCTGCTGCTGATTCCTACGGTAACGATGGAACTGGCAGGATTTTAGATTTATAGATGATTTAATTGAACCGCTGATTGCACAGATTACACAGAATTTGTTGACGCAAGCGTTTTGATTATCACGTATTTATGAACTTTAGATTACTCTTTAATCTAATCCAAATTAATCTAATCCAAATTTACTTTCTCTTGCCTTGGCGGATTTGTTTTCATTTCTTCACCACGCTCCGCATCATTACGGCACCTTGATTGTCGGTGAGTTTCAGGAAATAGACACCTGCCGAAAGATTGCTCATATCGAGAAGCGTTTCATGACTTTGCAGCACGCGCTGGCCCATGCTGTTGAAAAGCTCCACATTCCGGAAGTCTTTCATTGCAATGTTCAGCACGCCTGTTGTCGGATTCGGGAACACTAAATCTTCAATTTCGTCTTCATTTTCCTCGACCGACAAGTTGCTTTGGTTGCAATTGCCGCCGCCATAAATCAAGTCATAGTCTTCATGATAGCACAGCAGCATTTCATCACTTCCCAACAAACCATCATATCTGAACACAACGCCACGCTCGCTTCCTATGCCTTCATGCCAGACATCATTACCATAATCAAAACAATAATCAGGTGACTGTCCGAAGTCGGGATTAAGCATATAAGTGGTTCGTTGTTCAAATATTAAATAATCTTCCCTAATAGCAGTTACTTTCAGGTATTCAGCATATTCACCATCATCATATATCGCCAAAGAATCGCCAATCTGTAAACCAAAATCATACAAGACAAATTCAGGGCTTTCTTGTCCTTGACGATAATACACCTTTCTATCCTCTTCCCTCATATAGCCGTATGTATGCACATTTCCGTTTCCCAAATGGTCGTATTGCACTTCGCGGTAGGTCAGGCCATCAATTTCGACTTCGTCTTCCAAAGTGAAAATATCGGTCCAATATTCGCCCCAGATAAAATTGGAATAAGTCCGCTTCACATTCCATTGCTGCATGATGTCAGTTCCTTTCACCAATGGCTCGTAGTCGAAAAGCCTGCTTGCCACGGTGATGTTGTCCAGGCAAAAATTCGGTCGGCCCGAAGCCCCGAAATGGCGGATGGCGACATACACCTCCTGACCACTATACGCGCTGAGGTCGATTTTTTGGAACCACCATTGTCCATGCGCTCTGCCGGGTTCAACATCCGCTTCGTAAATCATGGTGAAATCGGCGGGAT
The DNA here is from genome assembly GCA_045628585.1 of Bacteroidales bacterium. Classification (GTDB taxonomy): domain Bacteria; phylum Bacteroidota; class Bacteroidia; order Bacteroidales; family F082; genus Limimorpha. The sequence continues at coordinate 1,810 of JAZQPN010000036.1, forward strand.
TGGTGTTGCCCGTTGTCGAGACCGCCACGCCGAAATGGTCGTTGCCATCCACGATTTCGTTCATGGAAACGTAGAAGCAGATGGCAGGTGCATTATGCAAATGCAGCAGCGGCGAAACCAGATAATCATCAGGCGTAAGATAACCCGCATTGAAATCGAACGACTTCGACATCATGCAGTAGCCGCCCTGATAGCCCGAATTGTTGCCATCCAAGTCCTTTGAATTGAACCAGCAATAGCCGTCGCCATCCGCATCAATGGTCGTCCAGCCATCGGCATTTCCGTAATCGAACCAATAGTATTCCGTTTCTGCATTTGCCAATCCGGCAAACGCAAGGCAAATAGCCCATGTCATCAGTATTTTTTTCATCATAACGTTAATTTTTATGTTTACGCGGCAAATTTAGCAAAAAATAATTGATTGTCAAGAAACACACATTTTTTTACAGATTGCCTAAAGAATC
>JAZQPN010000037.1:0-3602 GCA_045628585.1 Bacteroidales bacterium
CAATCAAGGTGTCTTGCAAGATATCGAAATACTGTTTCACCGAAGTTGAATTGATTTGGCAGTCGCTGGCGATGTTGCTGTAATTGACCATTTCCCCATCAGTGAGTGCGGCAACTTCGAGGAAACGTTCAAAGGCATCCAAGTTGCGCACGATGGCTTCCGCCTTAATTTCCTGCTGAAGATAAGCATCGACGTATGCCGACAGCAGCCTCGTTGGATTTGGCGACAGGTAATGTTGCGGCAACATGCCCTGATTGACCGCACGGTTGATGTCGAAATCGGGAATTTCGGCACTCACCAAAGGATAAAACGTACACGGATAGGCGCGGCCTCCAAGGGTGTTGTAACCCTTCCGCTTCAGCTTGCGGGCACTGCTGCCACAAAGGACGAAACGGATGTCGAATTCCGAGATGAGACGGTGCACCTCGTTCAGCAGTTCCGGGACTTCCTGTATTTCATCAATGACGACAACAGTTCCGGCATCCTTGCCTGTAAACTGCTCATAAAGCGTAACGGGACGATTGCGGTAGGCCGAGCGCAACGAAGAATTGAGGAGATCGATGTAAGAAGCCTGCGGAAACTGAGAACGGAGATAGGTTGATTTTCCTGTTTTTCTGGCTCCAAACAGAAAGACACTCATTTCCTGGATATCGTCTTGAATTGGGTATATACGATTATACATTCCTTTAAAATTTAAATTACCGATTTGGATTTTACTTGAATATTCCAATTAGCGATTTGGATTTTCAAGGTAAATTTCCGCTGCAAAAATAGAAATCTTTTTCATAACAAACGCAAATTCACCAAAATGAATCAATAATTTTCCACGTATATAGACGCTCAATCGAAATACAAGGGGCGCAATCAGGATTCATTCACTTTTGCCGCACCAGTGAAGATTGCCGATAAGAATAATGTCAAAATCGTAATTGTTACGAGAGGAAAAGAAACCGGCTCAAATTCCACAGCCGATTGACGCTGCAAAGATACAATAATTATTGAAACAACTGAAATCGAGCTACTTGAAGGGGAACATGGAGACGGTATTAGCGAACTCCCCCACTCATCAAGTAACTCGATTCGGGTTGCAAAGTTACTAAAAGGAGTTGACAAATCGGACGGAAGCGGAAAAATAATTCCTGATGATGGTTAGGCCGAGCCATTCACATTTTACGACAACTGCGAACTGATACCGTTGAGCGAGAGGTTCAATGAGGAGAATGAGGATATCAGGTTCTCTATTGATACAGACATTGAAAGCGTCAACCGTAGGTTCAACGAGGAGCTGGATTCGCTCACCGCAGAGAACGCAGACAGAAAGATACTCGATTGCGGTATGCCGAGCGCGATACTGAGAAGCGCAGGAGTTCCAGAAAAGAGGCTTAGATTGTACGACAACAAGGTCGTCAAGAAAGCACGCAAACACGGTTTCGGCATATCATTTGCCACTTGCATTGCAAACCCCGACGGCTGTGTTCAAGGGTAATCATGAAGACAGTTTTGCCGTTTTGACCGAAATGAAGATCAACAGACTTAACGCACTCGTATCAATTGAAACGAATAAAGAAGGAGAAATCGACTTCAACATCATCAGTTCCGTTTATGGCAAAAACGGTAAAGGTGTCATAGGATGGATAAACGACGGCAACTTGTTGTATGCTGAAAAAGAAAAAACCCTTGATTTCATAAGCCCTTCCGCTCCCATTGCGGATGCCACACAAAATCAAGAGTTGATTTCGGCTGCAAAAGTAATAGAAAAATTTGAAAATCCGCAAATAAAAGATGAAAATGCAGATGCCAAAGGTAGGGTAGCGACCTATCCAATACTACGCAAAACGACCCTATACGTACTCGTGCCAAGTTGGGAGCTGCATTGAAATTGTCTGCAAAAGTAATCAAAGAATTTGAAAATCCGTTGTGAGAAATAGAAAATGTTTTGAACGTTTGCTTTTCAAGCAAGTATGAATTGAAAAAGGTTGTCCAACAATCTTCGACCGCGCCCAATTCACGACTATATGCAGGGCAACCAATTGATGTTGCAAAACCACAAAACATTTTTGGAACAAACGGATTTTAATTATTGAAAAACAGAAATAGAGCTGATAGAAGGGACTCCTGGAGACGACAGCAAAGATCCTCTCCCCCGAACAACTACCAACTCTATTCCAAAGATGCTTGAAGGTGAAAGTGGGGCATCGCATACAACAAGTGCTGACTCTACCCCCACATCAAGCAACTCTATTTCCGCTGCAAAATTACTAAAAGGAGTTGATAAATCGGACGGAAGTGGAAAAATAATTCCTTATGATGCTTCAAAGGTTGTGGATGAGAATGGTATGCCGATGGTGGTGTACCATGGGAGTCCAAACACATTTCAGGATTGAGAAACTGAAAAAGAGCGAACCGGTAGAGGTTGCTTTTAATAACGAGTACGAACTGGATGCTGATTCCGCTCAAAAAATGGATTAAAGACAATTTGCGTGGAGAATATAAAATAAAAGACACGCAAGAAAATGTTTCATTGACACGAGTAGGTGCGGAAGAAGTAACTTCTCACAGCCGAGAGGACGAAGCACACTTAAAGAGTATATCCGCAATTCCGTCAATGCTTGAAAACGCTGTATTCATAGATGAACAACCAAATACAAAAGGCAACGGTAAGTTTGATAGTTACCGTTATTATGTGTGTGGATTGAAGATAGATGGCGAGGATTATACGGCTAAGATTGTTGTGGGAATAAAACAGGGGAAGAAATACTACGACCATCGTTTGACTCAGTTGGAGAAAAACAAACTGATTGACCTTGTGAGCCAATCAGCAAGTGGTTTTACAACAGCGGGGAACGAATCTTTACCGCCTTATACCGACGGCAAAGATACGAAGTTATTTTCAATCCTGCAAGACAATTCTTCAAAAGTTTTGGATGAGGATGGCGAGCCGATGATGGTGTATCGAGTTGGGGGAAAATGCAGATGCCAAAGGTAGGGTAGCGACCTATCCAATACTACGCAAAACGACCCTATACGTACTCGTGCCGAGTTGGGAGCTGCATTGAAATTGTCTGCAAAAGTAATCAAAGAATTTGAAAATCCGTTGTGAGAAATAGAAAATGTTTTGGAAACGTATCTTTTTATATAAGACGCGATAATCGCGTCTCAATAAGACGGCTTATTGAAATGAAAGCAGTTCCGTTTGCAAGATACATTTTTTGCCATTCACATTTTTATTGTATCTTTGCCCGAAAATAATACGAGATATGCAGGAAGAAAACACAAATACACACGATATTACCGAAGCCTCGCAGGAGAAACACGACAGTCTGGTTGCAGCCATGGCAAGTTTCGCCGAATCTCGCGAGCCTCAGATTGGCATTTTCTGGTTGGATACCGATGAATGTGACTTGTTCGGCGTTTTCAAGACCGATGCGGCAAAAGTCAGACCCGACAGGATGGGAAGACGCATTTACGGCAAACTTCATGCTGATATGTGGAGGAAAGAGCATTTCAAGGAATTGGCACAAAAAGGCACAGCCGAGCGTTATGTTGGCGATTACACCATGATTCCTCGCGGACGAGTCAATCAGGAAGGCGAAGAGTTCGTG
>JAZQPN010000038.1:0-5375 GCA_045628585.1 Bacteroidales bacterium
TTTTCGCCTTTTTAGGTCTGCTAAAACTGGAGGGTAAAACGAATGTGCTTTGTTCCGTTACTGGCGCCGAAAGCGACAGTTGCAGTGGCAAGATTTGGAAGCCTTAACCAACATGCACAACGGCATCAGCCTCAATCACAACGGCTTCGCGGTGCGAGATAAACAGAATGGTTTTCTTGCCGTGATAATGCTGCTTTAGATTTTGCAGCAACTGCCGTTCCGTTTCGGCATCGACAGCAGAAGAGGCTTCGTCCAAAATCAAGATGTTGCCTTCGTGAAGCAAACCTCGCGCAATGGCGATGCGCTGTGCCTGACCTTCGCTCAAGCCGCCGCCACGCTCGCTGCATGAAGTCGCAATGCCTTGAGGCAAATCGAAGACAAAATCAGCTACTGCACGATGCAAGACTTCATTGATTTCATCATCCGAAGCGTCGGGCTTGGCCATCAGCAGGTTGTCACGGATGGTGCCACTGAAAAGGCTGTTGCCCTGCGGAACATACATGAAGTTGCAACGCAGATTTACATCGACAGGCTTTCCACCTATAAGTATTTCACCCGACTTTGGCTTCAGCAAAGCCAAAAGCAACCGCGTTAAGGTGCTTTTACCAGCTCCAGTTTCACCAACGATGGCCGTCAGTTTTCCGGCGGGGAAACATGTTGAAAAGCTGTCAAACACTTTTTTCTGCTGATTCGGATATGAGAATGTCAATTGGCGCACCTCAATTTCAGGCACTTCGGTAATGAATTCAGGCTTCGTTTCTTTCTCCGAAGGCAAATCCTGCAAATCCATCAAGCGCTCAACAGAAGTCAAAGTACGGATAAAATTCGGAATCACCTTGGCAAGACTTGCAATAGGCCGCTGCACTTGACCGACGAGTTGCAGGAAAGCCGTCATCATGCCGAAAGTAACTATACCGTTGCGGATACCAAACACGCCCCAAAGGAAAGTGACGGCATAACCAGAAGTGAATCCCAAGCTCATGAATGTGCGTGCAATAGCTCCATAATCCAAGCGTTTGACAGTATCGTCATACAAGTCTTTTTGCAGCCAGCCCAAACGCTCAACCATGCGCTTCGTTCCTGAAATAGTAAGAACCACAATTCGGTTTTGCAAGGTTTCCTGCAAATGCGCCTGAATGGCACTATCCTTAGCACGGATGGCATTCGTAAGGCTTCGCATTGTATTGAAAAACAAACGGCTTCCCAAAACTGCAACCACCATCAGCACAAGCAATATCCAGAGCAAATTGGGAGCCATCATCAGTAAATACGCTGAGGCAGCCAACAGTTGGAATAATGTCACCAAAATGCTCGGCAAACGGGAGCAGCAGAATTCCACCACCATGCTTACATCCTGTTCCAAACGGTTAATGGCATCGCCACTATGAAAGGCATCTCGGCCATCCCACTGACTATTAAGCACATGGGCATATAACGACCGTCTGATTCTTATCTGCGTCTTGATGGAATTGAGGCCCTCAATATAATCATACGCCACATGCGAAAGCAATTGCAAGAGCATGATGCCAATCATAGCCCAGACGTATGGCATGATGGGCTTGTCGAGTGCTCCCGTCGCAATGTCGACCAAGGTCTTGCACACGGCCACAAACGACAACGATACCATCACGCCTATCAGTCCGATAAGCACGCAAAGCAGCATCCGGCCACGGGCAACGTCAGCAAAGCCATGCAGACCTTTTATGCAGGATTTGAAATTCCTCATTCCGTGATGCCTATTCTTTTCCAATCATCCAAGACAACGTCAGCATCATGTTCAGCCTGCTCCTTCGAAATGCCGTAAGCCTCAACAAGAAGGTCGGCGAGCGTTGCCAATTCGAAGTCCTTCCCTTCGACTGCATCCCACAGATAAGCCGAGGAAGCATTCATCGACACCATTTGCGTGAAATCGGCAACGGCATTGCCTTCCGCAACAAGAATAAACTGGTCGCCCAACGGACGAAGCACCAGATCTTTTTTTGTTCTCATATTCCTAATTTCAATTTTTTCCTATAAATCCACAACAAGCGTTTCCTGAAAGGCAACATTTTAAGCCAAAGTCTGCCTTTTTTCGGTCTCACGCGTTTTCCATTCGGCTTGACGATGCCAACCGCAGTTCCCAAAACGTTGCATACCCTCGCCGCTTCCGTCCCCCGTAAGTTGCCATCACCCATAAGCGTCAGATTATCACCCGATTTCGCGATGACGCGATGCAAGACAAAGCGTCCATCTTTGAGTTTTGCCAAGACAATATCGCCGACTTCGACAACATCATTTTTCCTCAAAATCACGCTGTCGCGTCCTCCCTCGATGAACGGGCGCATACTCACACCTTTAGGCGTGAAACGCACTTCGCGGCCTTCGGCGAGCAAATCGGCAACGCTTTCCATCATTACTTCGTCAGGGAGGATAATCTCGGTCATTGCATGATGGTTTTAGAACTCAAGAAGGCGGCATCGGCATTAGGGAGGCAATCCAAATGATAGAACGGGACCGTAACGGCAATCCGTTCCATGGTCACATGCAAACCGTCATACATTTTCCGGTTCATCTTCAGACCCGAAACGGAAGAATACAGTGCAGCATAAGCTTCGGGCAAGGCACAACGGCGAATCCGGTTTTCTGGTGCCTGACTTAGTTTGACGAAACCTCCAACAAGCACACCTTTGTTTATATAGCACGAAGTCTTTCCGCTCCAAGGTGATCCAAAAACCCAAATACGGCCATCGTTGCAAAGTCTGACAATCGGGTTGTCGTCGTTAAGCAAATGACTGTCAGGAATATTTTCGAGCCAAAGACGACTGTGTGTACTTTTTCCCGTGCCACTCTTGCCAAGGAAAAGATAACCCTTGCCATCATTCTCGATTACCGAAGCATGCATTTCGAGCACCCCGTGAGCCGCATTGGAAAAGGCATACATCAGCATGCACGAAGTGTCGACAACGAAATGCAAGTCAGCATTCTCTTCAATCATCAGCTTAGCCTGAGAGAAGTCCTGGTTTGACAGCAGCTTGGCACAGCATGGCAAAACCGCCGTGGCAGACATCTCGAAGAGCCAGTCTTCTCCACAACGATACACCACAATCATTGGAGCGTTTTTGTCAACCACCTCATTGAAATACAGTTTCTTATCAAACTCATCAAAAGATTCGACACATATATCGAAAGCCAAGGGAAAATCGTCCTTGCCCTCAAATGGCAGATAGTTTTCCAAGCCGTCCATAATGGATTCATTCCCCATCGTGATGGAGAAAACGCTCTCAGCCACAGTATAATATCTTCTGTTTTTCATCAATTTCAAAGGTAATTGCAAAATCACACAATGTTTTTTTTCACACCGCCAATCATCTTCTCGCGATATTGACGCAAGGCGATTTTCGGGAACACCCAAAACAAACGCCACTGCCGTATCTGTATGCTAAAGAAGGTTGTCAGACGACGTTTCAGTCCCGTCTGCCGACGATGTTTCTTCGACATCTTCCATTCCATTCCGAAATTTCCCTCTTTCAAAATGATAACGACAGCCCGTTTCGCTCTTTCAGCACATTTTTCATCATAGAACGGCATTTCGCTTTGCGGCAGACCCAACCAATCGACGGCTATGCAGCCAAACACCTGCCAAGCATCCTTCAACTGAAGACGGCACAAAATGTCGTCCAGTTCCACACGATTGATAGTTTCACGTTTTGCATGGAGCAACATGGTCCAGTCGCACAACTGGCGCATCCCGATTCCGCCCGAAATGAAATGATTCCAAGCATGATGAAATACAAAAAAGGCATTGAACGTGTCGGCCGGAAGCCAGACATTCTCACCATTTATCATCATGGAATTGCCGCCTATGGCCATGCCCTTGTCGGAATATGGCTCATAAATGGCATTCATTTCCCTATAATAGAGCAACGAAGTCAGCCGATGAATCTCAACAATGATTCCATCGACCACGACATGATAATTCAATTCCGTGCCATATCCTTTGGCGGCTTCGGTCTCACCCGCCATCGTGTTGACCAAGGCGCAAGCCGTATCGTATTTTTCCTTGCCGACATACAAATCGATGTCGCCGCATTGGCGCAATTCGGGAACGGAATAGTTAGCAGCCAAACCCTGACCTTTCATCAGAACCGGTTCGATGCCACTGGCGCGCAAAACCGTAACGACACGAGCAACCATAGCGTTGATGCGCTGATGCGACCGAACCAAAGAAAGCAATTGCTGACGCAGAAAAGCCTTGTTCTTTTCAGGCAATGATTTTCCCACCTCACATTGCAATCCTGCATGACAGATGAGGCCAATCGTGGTCTGTCGACGTGCCGTTTCAAGGACATTTTTCCAGTCCGCCTGATTCACCTCACACCCACTTCCTGCCCACAAAGCAGCACGAAGCATGGAAAAATACACTTTATCTGATTTCTGCATCACTTTCAAGGAATTGTAATCTCCGGCATACTGATTATCTTGCCGCGACCGATTGAACAATCATTTTTAGTACCGATATGATAGGACAAGGAATCGCCACAAAATGCATCCATGGAAAAACCTCGATAGAAAGCACCAGGAGGCAACATGACTTTGAAAACCTTCGCCGTGTCTTCCGACAACGCTACACCCTTATGGCAATCCAACCAAACTTCATTATTTCCGTTCGAGGATGCCAGAGCAAAAATCTGTTGGTTCTCTTCCCCAACATTTCGCACGACGAAATCTCCCCACAGCCTATCCAAAGTGTCGTTATCAGTGAAGCGCAAGGCTGTGACCGTGTCATGGCCTTTCAGCGACAAACGCAGTTCACCACATACCGCCTTGAATTTCTGTTTCCTGATTTCTCCAAAAGCCACCATCGGATTGGCCGAGGTCTCAATGCCCGTTGGCAAATATTGCTGATATTGGAAAAGCCTAATCCCGAGTCCTTCATTATATAAGCCAACATAATTAGTTTCCGGGAGAACGGCATAAAAGACATCCGAATTGCCCACTTGCTGCTGACGGCAAAAAACACAGTCATCCATGAACGAGCTATCGCAAGCCAACACGCCATCGAAATCATACACGATTTCCTTGGCGCCGGACAAACCGTTTACTTCTTTCAAATAAAACACTTCTTTCGCTGGCGGAATATCACTGCACGAAACACAGGATAAAATCGGCAGCAAAAACACCAAAAGCGTCAAATACTTCGTCATCGTTTCAAAGTTGACAAATCTTTCAATTAATTATGTATCACTATATCCGATTATTTCTTTCGTCAAATAAGCGTCTGTTCAGCATTCCTCATCAACATGTTTCCAAAACCGTTCATTAATCCGACAATCCGCTCTGTCGCCACGTTCACTTTATTTCAATCCGCAAAGATAACAATAAAATGCGGAATAAAG
>JAZQPN010000039.1:0-13725 GCA_045628585.1 Bacteroidales bacterium
AAAAAGGCTTTCTGCTGTAATCGTGTTGATTGTGTGGACATTGTCAGCCTACGCCCAGCGTTACGAAATGTTGCCTTTTGGCGATTTTGAGCAGTGGACGGTGCGCCACATCACCGAGTCGGCGATTTTGGGCGGCGACACCAAGACTTTGTATATTCCTGCGCCCAACGATACGATTGACGGCAACAAGGTCTATGATTACAAGAAAACCATTTGGTCGACATCCAACGCTTACGCAAAAATCATGGGGATTGTCAAGACCAGCACATCGGTTTCGCCCGACAACGGGCCTTCGGGAAAATGTGCGAAGTTGGCCACTTGTTTTGCCCAGTGCAAGGTCGCGGGACTCATAAATATTAAGGTGTTGGCGTCGGGCTCCATCTATTGGGGTAAGATGCTGGAGCCTATCACGGGCGTGTCCGACCCGTATGCCTTCATGGATTGGGGCATTCCGTTTACGAAAAAACCGAAGGCCGTAGTGCTTGATTATAAGTCGGTTGTGCCGAATACGGGCAAACTGACCAAAGGCACGACTTTCCGCACGACGACTTTCGACGGTTACGACCCGGAGGAAATCATGCTGATTTTGCAATACCGCTGGGAGGATGAAAGAGGAAACATCCACGCCAAAAGGGTGGGCACGGCCTTTTATCATATCGAAAAGACCTCCAATGGTTGGGTGAAGGATTTGCGGGTGCCTGTCATCTATGGCGATGCGCGCAAATCGCCGAATTACAAGCCTTATATGGATTTGGTCTCGAAAGACCGTCCGTTTTTTGCCTTGAACAAAAAAGGCGAGAAGAAACCCATTTTGGAAGAAGCCTGGGCCGATGCCAATAGCCCTGTCACCCATGCCATTATGATGATAACCTCAGGCAGTTGCGGCGCTTTCATTGGTGCCTTGGACAACGTGCTTTGGGTGGATAATGTGAGGCTGGAGTATTGATTTTTTCTGCTTTTTGGCATTGCTTTTAGTTCTCAAATTGATTTAAATGTGTATTTTTGCCACAAATTTATGATATATTTGTGTTGCAATAATGAAAGACAGTACATATCAACAACTCGAAGAACGGGTGCGGACGTTTGCGGAAGGAGAAATTTTCTTTCCTGATAGTCTGAGCGATTTGGGCACATCTGATGCTGTTCGTTCGGCATTGGTGAGACTTTGCCGTTCAGGGCAAATTGTACGTGTAGCTCAAGGTATTTATTGCAAACCTAAGATAGATACGAAATGGGGTTTAGGTGTCATGTTGCCAGGAATCCGTGAAATCGCCAGGGCTATTGCAAAGCGAGATAGGGTAAAAATTGTACCTTGTGAGGATTATGTCTTGAATTTATTGGGACTTTCTTCGCAGGTGCCCGTCAATGCGGTTTTTCTTACCAATGGTTCGCCTCGGCGAATAAAGGTGGGAGAGGGTCAAGGCATCCTTTTCCAGCATACTACTGAAATGCGTATTTTCGCCTATCAGTCGGAGATGATGCAGTTCGTCGTGATGGCGGTGAGAGCTATTGGTGAAAACCGTGTGACGGAGGAGCAGATGCGTATCCTTGTCAGCCATCTAAATCAAGTGCCTGAAGAGGACTACAAAGCGGATATTAATCTTGCACCGATTTGGGTGCGTAAATTATTGAACTCATGGAAGGAAAAGTGATATTTGGAAATTTGCCTAATGAAGACAAAAGAACGTTGTTGGAACAGCTTAGTATGCTGAGGGGTTCGTTTTGGAAAAAGACTGGTGGGCGACACAGGTGCTTCGCGCATTGTTTGAATTGCCATGTGCTGAGTATCTTTCGTTTAAAGGCGGAACTTCTTTAAGCAAATGTTGGGGCGTGATTGACCGTTTTTCGGAAGATATTGATGTGGCGGTTTCGCGTGAGTATTTGGGCTTTGGCGACGAATTGTCGAAGACGCAGATTAGCGATAAACTAAGGCGTGCATCTTGCACGTTTGTGCGAGAGAGACTGCAACATGAATTACGGAAGCAAATGCTGGCAAACGGAATAAATGCTGATGCGTTTACCGTCCATGTGAACATTACTTCGGTGAGTACTACGGATCCTGAGGTGATAGAGGTGGAATATCGGCCTTCTTTGGGAGAACATACCTATTTGAAACATATTGTGAAAGTTGAGGTTAGTGGTCGGTCAATGCACGAGCCAGTGAAAGGCCATGCCATCCAGTCTATGATAGCAGAATTTCTGCCTGAAAGTGTGTTTGCGGAAGTCCCATGCTTGATAACGGCAGTTGCTCCTCAACGTACTTTCCTTGAAAAAATGATGCTGTTGCACGAGGAGTTTGCGAAACCTTTGGCGGATGTGCGTACCGAACGTATGTCGCGACATTTGTATGACTTGTACAGAATGATGCAAACGCCCATTGCGGCTGATGCCTTGGCCGATTCCGAATTGTATCATGCCGTTATGGAACATAGAAGGAAATTCAACGGACTGAAAGGTTTCGACTACGACACCTTGAAGCCATCACGTCTTTCGTTGGAGATACCAGCCGATGTGCTGCCTTTATGGAAGACCGATTACGAAAGGATGTGCCGCACAATGATTTATGGCGAGAAACCGACTTGGACCGAACTGATGGCAACGATGAAGGATTTGCAGGAAAAAGTGAGAAAAATCCGATAGTCGGACAACGTGCTTTGGGTAGATAATGTGAGGCTGGAGTATTGATTTTTTTCTGCTTTATTGCATCGCTGTTAGTTCCAATATAAGAAAAATGTGTGTCATTTAAGTCCGAAACCGCTCGATTTCATCGTCATGAACCTTATCTTCGTCTTGTTGATGGTTTTGCCAAAATGAAGGTGCGGGATGTCGAATAAATCGTTATCTTTGCCGCTTGTCCTGAAACCAGTAGCGTGAAACCTATGGTTGCCACCAAACATGGTTTGTTTTTTATAATGTTGATTGTCAGATGAAAAGGTTGATAATAGGTTTCTTTGCAGCATTGCTTTTAGTTTCTTGTGTCCGAGAAATAAATTCCGACGAAAATCTCGCCATTTTCAGATACAATGAATCGGCTGGCATTTTGACTTTGGATCCGATTTATGCCAAGGATTTGCCGCATATCTGGGCTTGCAACCAGTTGTATAACAGCCTTGTGGCGTTCGACGACAGCATGAATGTCGTCCCGATGATTGCCAAAAGCTGGGAAATCAGTGAGGACGGTATGACTTACGTTTTCCATTTGCGCAACGATGTCTTTTTCCATGAATCTGAAGTCTATCCGGAGCCACGTTGCGTAACGGCAAATGATGTAGTCTATTCATTTAACCGAGTGGTTGACAAAACGTTAAATTCTCCAGGCTCGTGGATTTTTGCCTCGGTGAAGCATGACGACGGCCATTATGCTTTTACCGCACCCAACGACAGTACTTTCCAAATTGAATTGTCGAATCCTTTCCCGCCGTTTTTGGGCATTCTGTCGATGACCTACGCTTCGGTGGTGCCGCATGAAGCCGTTGAATATTATGGCGATGCGTTCAGAAATCATCCGGTAGGGACGGGACCTTTCAAGTTCCAGTATTGGAAGGAAAATGTGAAACTCGTTTTCCGCAAGAATCCCAATTATTTTGAGTTTGAAGCAGGAAAAAGGTTGCCTTTTTTGGATGCTGTTTCCATCAGTTTCCTCATCGACAAACAGGTTGCTTTTCTTGAATTTGTCAAAGGAAAGTTTGATTTCATGTCGGGCATTGATGCGCGATATAAGGATGAACTTTTGACTTACGATGGCCAGCTTCGGCAGAAATATGAGGACAGGATTTATCTGATCACCGAGCCTTACCTGAATACGGAATTCATTTCGTTTTACATTGACGCAGAGGATGTTTTGGGCATTGAACGTGCCAAGGCCTTGCGTCAGGCGGTGAACTGTTCCATCGACCGTGAAAAGATGCTACGCTATCTGCGCAATGGTATTGGTGAGGCGGCTACGGGCGGTATTATTCCTGCCGGTTTGCCGGGTTTCGACAACTCGATAGGTTATGATTACGATTTGAAAAAGGCACAGCGTTTAGTCAGTGAAAACGATTTGGAAGGCTACACGCTGAATCTTTCCACTACGGCTGAATATGCCGATATTGGCAAGTTCGTGCAGTCGCAAGTCGAGGCGGTAGGCTTGAAATGCAAGATGGAGGTGATGCCTCCTGCCACGATGCGCAGCATGCGCGCCAACGGCAGCCTTTCGTTTTTCCGCTCTTCATGGGTGGCCGATTACCCTGATGCCGAAAACTATCTCTCGCTTTTCGTCACAGCGAATCTCTCTCCTGCGGGACCGAATTATTCGCATTATTCCAACCCGAAATATGATGCCTTGTATGCCAAGGCGATGGCCTGCACCGATGCTAATGAACGAGCTGGATTTTACCGCCAAATGGATGCAATGATGATGGAAGACGCGCCCATCGTGCCGCTTTTCTACGATGAGGTTTTGCGTTTTGTCAACAAAAGAGTGGAAGGATTGGGGAGTAATCCAACTAACTTGCTGGATTTGAGGCGCGTGAGTGTTAATTCTGATGTGTGCGGTGCGCCTTAAAGGAGTGTCTTCACGATTTTTTTCAACGCATCAAACCCTTCGGGAATCGGGAAGAGCGGGAAGGTGTGGAACATGCCTTCGTATTCGTGATAGTTGCAAGGTGCGCCCAGCGATGCTAGTTTTTCCTTTAGTGCAACAGAATCGGGATAAAGGATTTCGTGTGTCCCGACAAAAATAGAGATTCGCCCTAAACCGTTCAAATCGCCGAATATCGGGCTGACCCAGTAATGGTCGGCGGGCAGGTCGTCGCGCCAGAGGTCGGTCAGTATCTTCACGCGGTCGAGTTTCAGCATCGGGTCGAGTGGTTCGTAGGCTTTCATTTCCGCTTCGCGCGAATAGGTCAGGTCGAGGCTGGGGGAGAGCAGGACGATGTTGTCGGCTTTGCGGAAACCGTTTTCCCTGAACAGTTGCGCATGAAGCAAGGCAAAGGCACCGCCGACGGAATCGCCCATGAGAATGATTTCGTCAACGTCTTGATTCTGAATGTAATCGCGGTAAAAATGCAACAGTTGCGTGTTCGAGAATTGGCAATGATAATCGGGCGATTTCGGATAAATGGGCATCACCACGCGGCAATGCAGGCGCAGCGACAGGTCGTGTATGAAACGCCAGTGGAAATAAACGGGCTGGTAGATGCAGGCGCCGCCATGGTAATAGAGCACCAGTTTGCGTGAATCGGAATAGGGTTTCGTGCTGAAATACTGCATGTCGTAACCTTCGCCATAATAGGTGCTTTCCGTGAAGAAATCCCTGAAATTCCGTGGAACGCGCACGGGATGTGCGTTTTGTCGGCGGCAATGTTCGATTTCGTCTTTTACCTGCTGCTCGTCGGCATCACGCAACTGCCCGAACATCAGCTTGATGTAGCGTTTTGTAAATTCTTTTCCCGGGTTCATGATTTGCTTGTGTTTGACGATGACCTTTGGTAGATTTTCAGGTCGAACATTGGGACGGCTGCCATGATGTGGTCGAAAAGGTCGCTTTGGATGTTTTCGTATGTAGCCCATTCCTTTTTGCTGCTGAAGACGTAAATTTGAATCGGAACGCCGAATTCAGTGGGCTGCAATTGTCTCACAATCATGGTCATATCGTGATTGAGGTTTGGGTTGCGGTTGATGTATTCGCGCAGATAAGCCCTGAAAATGCCGAGGTTGGTCTGCTGACGGCCGTTGATGATTTCGCTCGTGTCGATGCGGTTGGCCTCGTTGTATTCGAGGATGTCCTTTTCGCGTTCTTCAAGGTAAGATGTTATTAATGAATACTTTTTGTATTTCTCAATCATTTCTGGCGTGCAAAACCTGATGGTGTTGATGTCGATGTTGATGCTGCGCTTGATTTGCCGTCCGTCGCCTTCGCTCATGCCGCGCCAGTTGGTGAATTGGTTGGTGACCATGGTGCTGGTCGGGATGGTGGTGATGGTGTTGTCCCAGTTCTGCACCTTCACGGTGGTCAGGTTGATTTCGAGGACGTTGCCATCTGCTTCGCCCATCACAATCCAGTCGCCGATGCGAAGCATGTCGTTGGAAATCAGTTGAATGGTTCCGACAAAACCCAAAATCGGGCTTTGGAAAACCAACATCAGGACTGCTGACAAAGTGCCCAAGCCGATGACGATGCTTTTGATGTCTTTGCCTAAAAGTATGGCAATGACAAGTAAAACGCAGATGATGTAAAGGATGATTTTCAGGACTTGCACGAGGCTTTTGATGGGTTTTGCCTTGGCTTTTGAACCGTTGAAGGTGTTGTAGAAATCGGCGCCAGTGTTCACCAAGGCATCGAGGACGAGCGTGTAGATGATGACTTCGTAAATGCGGAACAGGTAGAGGAAACTGTTTAGTGCCGTTGGATAGTCAGGCAGGCAGTCGGCGCTGAAATGTTTGATCAGAATGGCGGGTATGAGCAGGCAGAAACGGAGAAGTATCTTGCTGTTCATCAGCAGGTCATCGTGTTTCGAACTGGTTTTCTTGATGATTTTGTAAACCGTTTTCTTGATGAATAACCGTGCTCCAAGTGTGAGTAAAATGCTGAGTATGAGCAGGGAAACAAATGCCAAACCTTCGGCGATGGCAAGTGATGCGCCATTGCTGAAATGGAAATGTCCGCCGATTGTCTTCAGTATTTCGATGTATTTTGTAATCATGGTTATCCGCTGATTTTCGTTTTTGTAAATCCTTTCTGTATCAATAAGTTGAGCACTCTTTCCCTGAAATCGCCCTGAATGATGATTTCGCCGTCTTTCACGCTGCCGCCCACGCCGCAGGCTGTCTTCAGTTCTTTCCCTAAAAGTGCCAAATTGAAATCAGAGCCTTGAAAACCAGTCACTAAAGTGACTTTTTTTCCAGCGCGTTGCTTTTTGTCGAGCATCACACGCAGGTTCTGTCTGGCAGGCTCCAAAGTGATGATTTCCTCTTCATCGTCAAAAACGAAATCGGGGTTGGTGGAGTAGACTATGCCGTCCTTATTGGCTTTGTTTTTCATATTATAATGTTAAGGCTTAATGGTTTAACTGTTATTTCGAGGTCTTTTTCAGTCATGATGGATTCGCCATCAATATTGATGACTTCGGCTTTTTCCCTAATGATTTTTGCTCCTGAGGTCTGGTAAATGTCGACTTTCGGTGCCTTGTCCATCATTTTGTCGAGCATGAAACCGCCCACGATAGGTAGTTCCAGCGGATTTGGCCGGCGTACCACGCAGAGGTCTACTTTCCCGTCTTGCAGGCTGGCCTGGGGCGAAATCGGGATGTTGTAGCCTTGCTCGTTGGAGTTGGCAAACGAAATGAAAAGGGCTTTTGTCTCGATGGTTTGCTCCGGCATGATGATGGTGTAGTCTTGTTCGCGGTATGTGACGTAATTTTTGACGATATATTTCAAGTAGGTGTCGAAACCACGTCGTGGGTCTTTCGCATAGTCGTCGGCAATCTTGGCATCGAAACCTGTTCCGGCAATGCTGATAAATGGTATGTTATTAACTGTAACGGTGTCAATCTGTTGCGTTTTTCCTTCGTTGATGATTTGGATAGCTTTCGTGGCATCCATCGGCAGATTGACATGGTGTGAGAATCCGTTTCCCGAACCGCATGGAATGATGCCCAGGGCGACATTGGTGCCAATCAGCGGCACGCCGATTTCGTTGATGCTGCCATCGCCTCCGGCGGCCACAACAATGTCGAACTGTTCGGCAACGGCTTCTTCTGCCAAAATCTTGGCATGACCAGCATATTCCGAATACTTGATTTCGTAATCGTAACGTGCCGTGTCGATGTTTTCGGCGATTTTATCGGGAAGGTTTTTCTTCCTGATTTTCCCCGATATTGGGTTGATTATGAATCGAATCCGTTGCTTGTTCATATTTCAGTTTGTTCTTTATCATTCGGTTGGTGTAGGATTGCAATTGCTTCTGTAGCTGTAGATGCAGGTCGGGGCACTGGATGTGGTTGATGATGTTGTGCTCCATGCTCTTGTCTTGGTCGAGATTGAAAACGCCGACGGCATGCTGTCCATCCGACAGAACCAGATAATGGCCGTCGCTGTACTGGTATGTCTGGTTGAGGTAACTGATCCATTCGGGTGCTTGAATGGTGTCGAACAGGTTGCGGCCAAAAGTGAAAATGGTGTCGGTCACGTTGAGGGCTGACAGTATGCTGGCACCCAAATCAGTCTGTTGGGCGATTTCGTCATTTTGTTTCGGTTCAATTTTGCCAGGATAATAGAATGCAATCGGAATGGCGTACATGCCCCAGACGTTGTCGTAGGCATTTTCAAAATGCTGGGTGTTGGCTTGGTTGGCGGTGATGACAAAAAGAGTGTGGCTGAACCACTCTTTTGTGGCCGCCGTCTTGAAAAATCCGCGAAGGGCGCAATCGGTGTAGTAGATGGTTCGCTCGAAACTGCTCCAGCTGTAAACCTCTGGTGGTAAGTCGAATGTATTGGGAAGGTTGAAAGGATGGTGCGACGAAAGCGTGTAGACAACGGAGGCAAACGGCTGGGAAATCGTGTCTGAATTATTGGCGAAATATTGCAGGAAAGGTGCATCGAAAATGCCCCATCGGCTGTCGTAATCGTCATCGTTGGCGTATTCTTTCCTGCCGTAATAGTGCTCAAAACCAACGCTTTGCGTGAAATTGTCGAAACCCATGACACCATTGTTCCCACCATAAAAGAACGAAGTGCTGTAACCGTGTTTTTTCAGGTTTTCGGCAAATCCGCTGAGGTCGTTGCTGCTATAGGAAGAGGACCGTATGTCGACATCCATGAGCGAAGGCAGACCTGAAAGTATGCTGGGCAGCGTTTCTACGGAGCGGCGGCCATTGGCGCGTCCGTCGAAGGTGAGGCTTTGCTGCAACAATGAATCTAAAAATGGTGTCAAGTGATTGACGTGCAATGGATTGTAATAGCCAATCATTTCTTGTCCCATGCTTTCCAATATGATGAGAACCACATTGTCGGGAATGGTGTCACAAGTCACTGAGTCGTTGGCAAGCATGAAACGTGCCGGAGGATTGATGCCTGCAATGGGTTCGAAATCAGAGTTTTCGATAAGATTAAGTTCTTGAAGTTCATTGTCTTGCGAACTTTTGGCGATGGTGAATGGCGTGTTGAGGACAATCGGGACGTGCTGTGGTACGGTGTATTGCTGTGCGTCGCTCATTTTGAGAGGCCGTTCCTGCAAGCCGCCATGGCATGCCAAAACAGTCAAGGGTGTCATTATCAGCAGGTTGATGATTTGCCCCGCGCGCCATTTTGCACTTTCTGTATCTTCGGTCTTTTCGAGACGCGTGATTTTCGCCAAGGCGATGATGAGCAAAATGGAAAGAATGCCGAAAAGCACCATGTACCAGTAGTCAACCACCAGTTGCCCGATGACGCCGATGATGCTTTCGTCCTTGTTGTCGAAAAACCGGAACAACTCGAATGTCATTCGTTTGCCGATGAAACGGAAATATATGGTGTCGATGAAATTGAGCGTGACAATCAGGCTGTTGGAAACGACGTAATATATGTCGATGACTGTCTGATGGATACGTTTGTAGATCCACTGAAATGGCAAACAATAATAGAGGATAAGGGGAATGTTGACGTAGGCCAGGACGACTAGGTCGAAACGCAGGCCGTAGCCGTAAAGCCGCATCGATTCAAAGAGGTGGAGGTTGGGAAAGAAGGACATGTTGAGCATGTAGAGCATCCAGCGGCTGAAACTGAACAGCAGCAGAATGGCTGCCAGTCTATAAAGCAGCAGAATGAGTGGCTCGCGGTACCAAAGCCATTTTTTCTTTTTGGTGTTGTAGTAGCTCATAAATCCTAATGATGCGCAAAAATAGGAATTTTTTCAAATAAAAAAGTTTGCTGAAGCGACATAATCTTTTGCAGTTGGGCGGGTCTTCTGATCTCTGGCGGTGCTGTGTTATAGGTGCATCTTGCTGTGTTGCAATTTGTGTCAGGGCAAAGAAAGAATATGTTGTGCTTGATAAAATGTTGAATTTTAATTGGTTTTGTTTTTTTAGCATGGAAGGTGAAAGTGAGCAAAATGCCGATAGTTCGTTTGTCGGCTTACAGACAGCTGTTTTTTTCAATAAGAAATCTTCCGTTGCAGTATCCATTACGATTTTTTCAATTACCTTTGCAAATCTATAATTTGGTTACAAAATCATTGCCGTATGGAATGTCGTGCAAAAAGCAAAATCTTTGTTTTCAGCGCATTAGCATTATTTGCTTTGTGCTGCCTTTTGCCGGAATTGTCCTATTCGCAGGAGAAAAACCTGCCGCAAGTCGACGTTTTTTTTCAGGATTATGATTTCAACGACACGGCTTTGATTCATTCAGATGCGTTTTCTCAAAAAATGGCGGAATATGTCTTTCAATTCCATGAAAATCATGGTTTTGGTAATCAGGAAACGGCTTGCATTGTAGGTCTGTCGCCCTTGTTTGAGAAAGCCAAATGCAATATGCGGATGTATGAGTTTGTGTTGGATTTCATGCTGAATGGATTTGAAAATCTGGGACTTGCAACAGTCACCGATTATCTGCTGAATTATCCCGCTTTGAATGAAAACGAGATTTCGGCTGAGCAAGGCGAGCGTTTGGAACGCATAGCAGAGCCTTATCAGAAAGTAAAGGAAGGTGCCTTTGCGCCTGATATTGAAGGCATTAATTCGGAACGAGTGCCTTATCATTTGTATGATTCTCAGGCAAAATATGTTTTGGTTGTGTTTTGGGCTACGGGCTGCGAACATTGCCACGATTTCCTGAAGCAGGTGCGTAAGAGATTGGATTTCAACAATAAATACGAATTAGTCACTTTTGCCATTGCTGAAGATGAAGCGGACTGGCGCGAAAGTCTGAAGGAAATGCACATCATGGGACAACATTTCTTTGACGAACAGCGTTGGGGTGGCAAGGCTTTTGAGGATTACCACGTCACCCAAGCCCCGACTGCTTTTCTGATTGATGAAAACAAAATCATTGTGGCGAAGGTTTATGACTGGAAGGAACTGAAAAATAAGATTAAAAATTTGAAATGAATATGAAAGTAAAGTGCTATTTGTCAATTTGTTTGGCAGGATTGCTGTCGATAGCTGGCAGCGTTTTCGGACAGAATGCCGAGACCCGTTGGGTTGATTCGGTTTACAACAGCCTGACCCTTGAACAACGTGTCGGTCAGTTGATTTGCATGCGCGCCAATCAACCGGATAAGCCTTATTATGAGAATGTTGCAAAATATATTGAGCAATATAACATTGGCGGTGTGTGCTTTTTCCGTAACGACGGCGACAAGCAGGTCGAGCAGACCAACAGATGGCAGGCTATGGCGCAGACGCCGCTGATGGTTTCCATCGATGCGGAATGGGGCTTAGCCATGCGCTTGAAAAACACAATCTGCTATCCATATCAGATGACGCTTGGCGCCATTGCCGACGACGATTTGATTTACCAAATGGGCGAACAGGTTGCCGAGCAGTGCCAGCGCATGGGCATCCATGTCAATTTTGCGCCTGTTGTGGACGTCAATTCCAATCCAGCCAACCCGATTATCGGGATGCGCAGTTTCGGCGAAAATCCTCAGCGAGTAGGGGAGAAGGGTGTGGCTTACGCACTCGGAATGCAGTCGAAGGGCTTGATTACCACGATGAAGCATTTTCCAGGTCATGGCAACACCGCCACCGATTCGCACATGACTTTGCCCACAGTGACGCGCACTTTGGATGAAGTCGAGAATATTGAATTGGCTCCTTTCAGATACATGATTGAACATGGCGTGAACGGTGCCATGGTCGGTCACCTTTATTTCCCTGCCATTGAGAAGGTTAAGAACACATCATCATCACTTTCCCATGGTGTTGTCACCGAATTGCTGAAAGATGAAATGGGTTTCAAGGGCTTGATTTTCACCGATGGCCTTGACATGAAGGGCGTTTCGGAAACCATTCAGTCCAAGGATGTCCCTTACGAAGCTTTTATGGCGGGCAACGATGTGTTGATTTTGCCTGTCGATGTGCCTTATGCCATCAAATCCATCAAAAACGCAGCTGAGAAAGACCCGAAGGTGATGGCGCGCGTGGAGGAAAGCTGCAAGAAAATCCTCACCTATAAATATCGCGCCGGCCTGAATCATTACAAGCCTTCGTCGGTTGTCAATCTATTTAACGACTTGAAGAAACAGGAATACAAGGATTTGCGCCAGACGCTTTTCGATAATGCCGTGACAATGTTGAGAAACGACAATGTTTTCCCGCTTTCCAAAGGCAGGAAAATCGCCGTCGTGACCATCGGCAACACGAAAAACGATGTGAACAATGGTTTGCTGGACAACGGCTACAGAACAGTTTCGTTCGTTTGCACGAAAGATGAAATTTCTTCAAAATCAGCCGAATGGCTTAAGAAACTTGAGGCTTACGATTTGGTTGTGGTCGACATCGAAAAGACAACGATGTTTGCTGCATCAAATTATGGCATCAACGATGCAACGGTGAATTTCTTCAACCGTCTCGTGGCGCAAAACGATGTGGTACTCAATCTGTTTGCCTGCCCGTATGCCTTGGATATGTTCCGTATCAACAACAGCGTGAAGGGCCTTTTGGTAGGTTATGAAGACGAAGTTCCTGCCGTGAATGCCGTGGTCGCCATTATGTCGGGTTTGCAGAGTGCGAAAGGAACTTTGCCAGTGTCAATCGCGAAATTCGCTTGCGGTGACGGCTTGGTCGCGCCTGACAGTCAGGCTCCGGCAAAAAACACCTACACGCCTGTTTGGACGGCTCCGTTGCCAGAGGCTCCGCAAATGCCTCAACAGCCTCAGCCTTCAAAAAAAGAAGCAAAGGATACAACTGTGAAAATTGCCAAGGAATACGAGCTGCAGCTCGACGAAGTGGCAAAATCGGGAATCACGCAAGGGGCTTATCCTGGCTGCCAGATTGTGGCTTTGAAAGACGGTCAGGTCATTTATGACAAATGTTTCGGAAGTTTCACATACGGCAGCGGCCATAAAGTGCAACCCGATGATATTTACGACATTGCATCGTGTACGAAGGTCTTTGCTGCAACCCTTGCCATGATGAAACTTTATGAAGATGGCCTTGTGGATTTGAACAAGACTTTGGCCGATTTTTTCCCTTATCTGAAAGGCTCAAATAAGGCCAACCTTAAAATCATCGAACTGATGACGCACCAGGCCGGGCTGAAGGCTTGGGTGCCTTTCTATAAGCCTACGATTGACGCAAGAGGCCCGAAACCGGAATATTATGTCCAGAAAATTGATGAAAACCATACCGTCCGCGTGGCTGAAAACCTTTATCTTGTCAATGGTTACGATGAGGTGATTTTCGATTCCGTCATGAACACCGATTTGGGCAAAAAGAAATATCTTTACAGCGACATGGGATTTTATTACATTCCGAGAATCGTGAAACAGGTTACGAATCAGAGCATTGAGGAATATCTTGATGAAAATTTCTACATCCCGATGGGGCTGACGCATATCGGTTACAAGCCTTTGCATCGTTTCGATCGTGAGCAGATTGCTCCTACCGAAAACGACACCGTTTTCCGCAAGCAGCTGGTTTGGGGCGATGTCCACGACCAAGTGGCAGCTATGTTTGGCGGCGTTTCCGGTCATGCGGGACTGTTTTCCAATGCCCGCGATATGGCGGCCATCATGCAAATGCTCATCGATGATGGCGTGTATCA
>JAZQPN010000040.1:0-11389 GCA_045628585.1 Bacteroidales bacterium
CACCAACTCGCCCGACTCCCTGATGGTTTATGGCCGTGGCATCCTTCACCTCAGCATCCTCATCGAGACCATGCGTCGCGAAGGCTACGAATTCCAATTGGGTCAGCCTAAAGTCATCGTGAAATACATCGACGAGCTGAAGTGCGAACCAATGGAATGCCTCACCGTGTTAGTGCCTGAGGATTTTTCGGGTCGCGTCATCGAACAAGTAAGTGGTCGCAAGGGCGAAATGACACAGATGGAACCCAAAGGCGACCGCATGTGCCTTGAGTTCGACATCCCTTCACGCGGTCTCATTGGTTTGCGTAACGTGCTACTCACCGTCACCGAAGGCGAAGCCATCGTATCGAGTCGCTTCAAGGACTATGAGCCTTGGAAGGGCGAGATGCCTTCGCGCAACGTGGGCGCACTCATCTCAATGGAGACAGGTCCTGCCATCCCTTACGCCATCTGGAAGCTCCAAGACCGCGGCACTTTCTTCATCAACCCGAACGAAGACGTTTATGCTGGCGAAGTCATCGGCGAAAACACCCGCTCGAACGACATTGTGCTGAACGTCAACAAGACCAAGCACCTTACCAATGTGCGTGCCTCTGGCTCCGACGAAGCCATCCGCCTCGTGCCACCTGTTCGTTTCTCGTTGGAAGAATACATGGAATACATCCGCGACGACGAGTATCTCGAAGTCACGCCAAAGAGCCTGCGCCTGCGCAAAATCATCCTCGATGAATTGGAACGCAAGAGAGCAAGCCGCCACAATGAAGCATAAGATTTTCAAGGTTTTATTTTAAGGAAAAATAATTCAAGGAAGTCGGGTGTAACATCCGACTTTTTTTTGTAATATTGCAGAATTAATGAGAATTGCCCCAGCAAATCGGGACGGCAACATAGTTTTATTTTAAATAATTGATAATCAAAAAGAAAACGCCATGTCAAGAATAAAAAGAACACTTATCATCATATTCGTAGCATTAGGACTTTCCTCTTGCGAAGTGCTTACTCAAGTCGCAAATCAGGCAGCACAGATGTACAATTTGGTAAATTGCACATTCGATTTCAACAACGTCAACAACATCCAGATGCTAGGCATCA
Organism: Bacteroidales bacterium; assembly: GCA_045628585.1. GTDB lineage: Bacteria > Bacteroidota > Bacteroidia > Bacteroidales > F082 > Limimorpha. The sequence goes on from JAZQPN010000040.1 coordinate 1,093, forward strand.
ACCTGAACAAAGGCATGACAAAAAACGACTTGAACGTTTCGCAGTTGCTCAATCTCACTAACGCATTGATAAACAAGAGCCTACCAGTTTCCTTCAATGTAAATCTGGATGTCAACAATCCGAATTCCATAGCAGCAGCTATGGCAAAAATGGATTATATCCTCACGCTTAATGGAAAACAAGTCGTCAGCACGACATTCAACCAAGGCGTAAACGTACCTGCCAATTCAAAAGGTTCGGTTTCAATTCCAATCACCACCGATTTGTTCCAGCTTTTCAGCGGCGAGTCGGCTGATGCCATTGTAAATCTGGCGTTTAAACTGGCTGGTGCAAGCAGCGAACCTGTTAATGTTGGCCTGAAAGTCAAGCCATACATCAAAATTAACAACCAACAAATGGCATATCCGGATTTCATTACCTTAAATAAGACCCTAAAATAACCCCAACAATAGAGAAAATGGCTGAATACTCAGAAAAACATTTCTGCATCGATGCCGGCGAAGGAGAAAAGATGGACGGATGCCCATATTCTCTCTATGAAGACGGTCATGATGTTCAAGATTATATCATACCACCCAAAGGTTACAAATTCACTGGTTTTAAATGCGTTATGCTTCCAGAAAACCGTATTTACGACGGCAAGCTTGTGGCCCAGTATGAAAAGGAATCAATTGGAAACAGAATTAAATCAAACCTGAAATTTTTCATTATCGGCATTGCTGCCCTCGTAATTATCGGCATCATTGTCACATTAGTTTCCAAACCATCAGGCAAAAAGCCTAAGACTCCTGAAACGCAAAAGACAGAAGAATTATCCACTGCAACAGAATCTAATGGAAATCAAGAAAACACAGAAATAACAGACAGTTATACCGATAGCATAGGAGAAAACACATCCATTGCGGAAAACACGCCCGAAAGCAATCCTGTTTCGGAAACTGTTGCCAGCACACCTGACGAAATGTTCAGGCAGGAATTCTGGGCATTGATTCACCAGAAGACCCTTCAGATGGATTCCTACACCGACTTATATAATAAGTACAAGGATCAAGGTGTCAGCGGAGAAGAATTCGAATATCTGAGACTTACGATACTGAAAGATTGGCCTACCTTTAAAGAATGGTATCCGAAACTCAAGAAAATTTCGGATTCCGAACTGGCCAGTCTTAACACTGTAAACGATTTGATTGCAAAACTCAACGAACAATAACAAGTTTAAAACATAACACAATGATTAACAACAATTTCATCAACCGCCACAATGGTCCTACAGCAGCCGACGCTGAAAAGATGCTGAAGGTCATAGGCGTTGCATCACAGGAACAACTCATCAGCGAGATCATTTCTCCTGAAATCCGTCTGCCACAAGACCTTAACATCGGCCGCGGCATGAACGAATACGAGTGCATCAGTCATCTGAAAGCCATCGGTGCCAAGAACAAGCAGTACAGAACCTACATCGGCTTGGGCTACTACAACACCATCACTCCAGGTGTCATCATGCGCAACATCCTTGAAAACCCAGGTTGGTACACCTCATATACTCCTTATCAGGCAGAAGTTTCACAAGGCCGTCTCGAAGCCCTGCTGAACTTCCAGACCGTGATCAGCGACCTCACCGCCATGCCTCTGGCCAACGCTTCCCTCCTCGACGAAGGTACGGCAGCAGCCGAAGCCATGCTGATGTTCTGGCATGCCCGCAGCCGCGCTCAGGTGAAGGCTGGCGTGAAGAAATTCTTCGTTGCCAACGACGTGTTCCCACAGACCATCGAAGTCATCAAGACACGTGCTCATTTCATTGGCATTGAAGTCGTTGTCGACAACCTCAACAACTTCACTTGCGGTGAAGATTTCTTCGGCATCCTGATTCAGTGCCCTAACCAGTTCGGTGAAATCGTTGACAACCGCGCCAAGGTTGCCGACTGGAAAGCCAAAGGCATGCAAGTTGCCGTTGCCGCCGACCTGCTCAGCTTGACCCTCATCACCCCTCCAGGCGAATGGGGCGCTGACGTGGTCCTCGGTTCCAACCAGCGTTTCGGTCTGCCTATGGGCTTTGGCGGTCCTCATGCCGGTTACTTTGCCACCACAGAAGATTACAAGCGCGAAATGCCAGGCCGTATCATCGGTATCTCAAAGGATGCCCTCGGCAATCCTGCTTACCGCCTCGCCCTGCAAACCCGCGAACAGCATATCAAGCGCGAAAAAGCTACATCCAACATCTGCACTGCACAGGCTCTGCTGGCCATCATGTCAGGTTTCTATGCCGTTTACCACGGCCCTGATGGACTGAAGGAAATCGCCCAGCACATCAACTGCCTTGCTTGCAAGCTCACCAGCGAAATGGAAAAATACGGTGTCAAACAACTTAACAAGAACTTCTTCGACACCTTGTTATTCGAAATGCCTGAAGGCGTCTGCACTTGCAAAGTCAACGAAATCGCCTTGCAGCACAAGATGAACTTCCGTATCATCGACAAGCAGCATTTCGGCATCAGCATCGACGAAACCACCGCTAAGGAAGACATCAACGAAATCGTTGCCGTGGTTTGCGAAGCCATGAACGTGAAGCATGAAGACCTCGTTTGCGACGGTTCATGCAAGAGCATGTGCGGCATCCAGGAAGGTATGCGCCGTACCTCAGCTTACCTGCAAGCTCCTTTGTTCTTCAACTACCGCAGCGAAACCGACATGATGCGTTACATGAAGAAACTGGAAAACCGCGACCTCAGCCTCAACCGCTGCATGATTCCGCTCGGCTCATGCACCATGAAACTGAATCCTGCCACCTCAATGTACGCCCTCAGCTGGCCTGAATTTGGCAACATTCACCCATTCGTTCCTGCTGACCAAGTGGAAGGTTATCTCGATCTCATCGACGAAATGACCAAAGACCTCTGCGAAATCACAGGTTTCAAGGGCATGAGTTTCATGCCTAACTCAGGTGCAAGCGGCGAATATGCAGGTCTGCTCACCATCCGTCGTTATCAGGAAGCCAACGGTGAAGGTCACCGCAACATCTGCCTGATTCCTGCTTCGGCACACGGCACCAACCCAGCTTCAGCTGCTATGGCTGGTATGCAAGTCGTGGTGGTTGCTTGCGATGAACACGGCAACATCAACCTTGAAGACGCTAAGACCAAGGCTGAACAATATAAGAATGAACTGGCTGCCTTCATGGTAACCTATCCATCAACCCACGGCATTTATGAAGATGGCATCCGCACACTCGTAAAGATCGTTCACGACAATGGCGGTCAAGTCTACATGGACGGTGCCAACATGAACGCTCAGGTCGGTCTGACCAGCCCTGGTTTCATTGGCGCTGACGTTTGCCACCTCAACCTGCACAAGACCTTTGCCATTCCTCACGGCGGTGGCGGTCCTGGCGTCGGTCCTATCGGCGTTGCCGAACACCTCAAGCCATATCTGCCTTCACACATCCTGTTCCCAACCGGCAGCGAAAAGCAGATGGGCGCAGTTTCAGCTGGTCCTTTTGGAAGTGCCCAGATTCTCACCATCACCTACTGCTACCTCAAGATGTTGGGCGGCGAAGGTCTGAAAAAAGCTACCATGGGTGCCATTATGAACGCAAACTACCTGAAGGACAGACTGAAGGATTACTATCCAATCCTTTATACTGGCAACAATGGTCACGTTGCACACGAAATGATTTTGGACATCAACGCCATCAACAAAACCACGGGCGTTGCCGCCATCGACATTGCCAAGCGTTTGATGGATTTCGGTTTCCACGCTCCAACCGTAGCATTCCCTGTCCACGAGACCTTGATGGTTGAACCTACCGAAAGCGAACCTCTGGCCGAACTCGACCGTTTCGTCGATGCAATGATTCAAATCCGCAAGGAAATCGCAGCCATCGAAGAAGGCAAGGCTCCAAAGGGCGACAACATCATCTCACACGCTCCTTACACAGCCGAAATGCTGATGAGCAGCAACTGGGAATTCCCATTCACCCGCGAAGAAGCCGGTTTCCCGATGAAGAGCGATGTTCAGGACAAGTACTTTCCACATGTCACACGCATCGATGATGCTTACGGCGACAGAAACCTTGTCTGCAAAATCACTGTGGAATAAGTTTTACTGACACATATTAAACGACAACGGGGCGGAATCCGCCCCGTTGCTTTTTTTTTACCCATATCAGGAATCACTCCACCGTAATCTCAAAATTCTGAAACACGATGATTTCGCCTTTGGTGATTTTGGCGCGTTTGCGGAGTTCCGTTTCGCCGTTGCGCAGCACCATGCCGGCGGCCACCACTTCCTGCGCTTCGCTGCCCGAATAGACGACATTGGCGGCTTTCAGCAGCTGGATAAGGGGAATGAATTCGTCGCCTTCGCGAAGTGTAAAAATGATTCTGTTCAGTTTGTTTGCCATGACGTGATTATTTTTTGCAAAGGTAAAAAGAAAAAGAAAACCGCCCTCAAAACGAGAGCGGTTTTCAGTATGACAAAATATGTTATTCCGTCAATTCAGGCTTATTCAGCGCCATTTTCCTTGGCAGCCTTTTCCTGCTTTTCAAGGTTTTCCTTCAGGCCAGCGAGGACATCGAGGTCGCCGAGGGTGCTGTGTTCAATGGTGTCATTGATTTGCTTGACAGCGCGCTTAGCTTGCTTGGCAGCCTTATCGGCAGCCTTTTCTTCGCTTGACTTAGGTTCCTTTTCGGTTTCAACCTTAGGAAGAGCGAGAACGATTCTTTTGATTTCCTTGTTGAATTCGAGGACCTTGAAATCGAGGACGTCTTCAACCTTAGCATTGGTGCCGTCTTCCTTCTTCATGTAGCGGCTTGGGCAGAAGCCTTCGACGCCGTAAGGCAATGAAACGACAACGCCCTTATCGGAAGCGCTGATGACAGTGCCCTGGTGCATTGAGCCGATGGTGAACACGCCTTCGAACACATCCCAAGGATTTTCTTCAAGCTGCTTGTGGCCGAGGCTGAGGCGACGGTTTTCCTGGTCGACATCGAGAACGACGACGTCGATGGTTTCGCCAACCTTTGTGAATTCAGCCGGGTGCTTGATCTTCTTGGACCAGCTGAGGTCGCTGATGTGGATGAGGCCGTCAACACCTTCTTCCAGTTCGACGAAGATGCCGAAGTTGGTGAAGTTACGCACTGTAGCAGTGTGCTTTGAGTTGATAGGATAACGTTCTGCAATGTTTGCCCATGGGTCTGGCATGAGCTGCTTCATACCGAGAGACATCTTGCGTTCTTCGCGGTCGAGGGTCAGGATCTGAGCTTCCACTTCGTCGCCAACCTTCAGGAAGTCCTGAGCGGTGCGGAGGTGCTGTGACCATGACATTTCCGAAACGTGGATGAGGCCTTCAACGCCAGGAGCGATTTCGACAAATGCGCCGTAGTCGGCGATGACGACAACCTTACCCTTAACGCTGTCACCAACCTTGAGTTCAGCATCGAGAGCATCCCATGGATGAGGAGTGAGCTGCTTCAGGCCGAGAGCGATACGTTTCTTACCTTCGTCGAAGTCAAGGATAACGACCTTGATCTTTTCGTCGAGCTTAACGACTTCTTCTGGGTTGTTGATGCGGCCCCAGCTGAGGTCGGTGATGTGGATGAGACCGTCAACACCGCCGAGGTCGATGAACACGCCGTAAGAAGTGATGTTCTTGACAACACCTTCAAGGACTTGACCCTTTTCGAGTTTGCCGATGATTTCAGCTTTCTGCTGTTCGATTTCGTCTTCGATAAGAGCTTTGTGAGAAACAACCACGTTCTTGAATTCCTGGTTGATTTTCACGACTTTGAATTCCATTACGCTGTTGACGAATACGTCGTAGTCGCGGATAGGCTTAACGTCAATCTGTGAACCTGGCAAGAAGGCTTCGAGGCCGAACACTTCGACGATGAGGCCACCCTTGGTGCGGCTCTTGACATAACCATTGACGATTTCGCCGCTTTCGTAAGCTGCGTTGACGCGATCCCAAGCCTGGAGCATGATGGCCTTCTTGTGTGAAAGCACGAGCTGGCCGTTGACGCCTTCCTGATTTTCGACGAAGACTTCAACCTTATCGCCAACCTTCAGGTTAGGATTGGTGCGGAATTCAGCAACCGGAATAACACCATCTGACTTGTAGCCAATGTTGACAACAACTTCGCGAGGAGTGATGGCAACCACAGTACCTTCGATGACGTCATGGTCAGCGATCTGGTTCATTGTGTTTGCATACTTTTCTTCGAGCTTTGTGCGTTCGTCAGCTGAGTAGTTGTCGAACTTTTTGTGTGATGAGTTCCAATCGAAATCAGCTGCTGGAACTGGTTTCTGCTTAGGAGCCTTAGGAGCTTTTTCAACTGGCTTTTCTTCTGCTGGCATAGCCTCGTTGATGATGTTTTCGTTTTCTGCCATTTGTAAATTTGTTTTGAATTGTACCCGACCATGCTTCGGATGCCACGGACGAGGAGGTTAAACTTTTTGTTATCATCCTGAACCTCTGATTTTTACAACCAGACCGAAATAAGGTTCAAAATGGAGTGCAAAGATAAAAAACTTTTTCGTAACTTTTACTGATTCAGACAATTATTTTGGCAATTATTTTCAATCCCAGCCTAAATCAAAAAGGATTTTCAGCAGATTTTTTCTCCCGCTGATGCCGCTGACTTCCGCAGAGGTTTTTTGAAACCGCAGATTGCACTGATTACACTGATTGTCAATAAACTACAGATTTTACAGATTGGACAGATTTATTTTTCATAAAACCGCGGATGACGCAGATTTTACGCGGATTGAATTTTGGAAGCGCAGCGCATAAAACAACACGGATTGGCTGACGCACAGATTTATTACCCCACACAAAAAAAGGAAGAGGCACGCCATGCGCACCTCTCCCCTCTGTTTTTCATTCTTTTTTCTTGTTTGTTTGTTAGCCTACCGACATCTTTCAATTCCCATACACGAGGCGTACTGAGCACCCCCAGTAGCGGTAATTACTGTTGTTCATAAGGACATTGCCATCGGTGAAGTAGATGTCTCTCGCGTAGACGTTACCGTTGCACGACGAAGACCAGTAGAGGCCGTCCGAGCCAACCTTGCTGACCGAAGTACCAGAGCGGTGGCCAGCGGCAGGAAGGAATACGCAACCGGCAGGTTCTAAAGTGTTCGTCCAATCTTGTTCACTTATGTCGTTGACGGTATAAGCAGCACTTGCGGTATTTGTGCCTTGTAGCGAATAGGTGGAGAAACTCCAATAGTCTGGGACTAAGATGATACCGGCAACCCCGTTGACGGTGGCCTTGGCGTAACGGACACCGGATGAAACAGTGCGTTCATTGAACAGGTAACTCCACTCGCCGAAAGTGAGCGTGCGCCATATCCCAGCTTCGTTGCCGCCGTTGCTGATGGCGTTGTGTACGCCCCAGTCGTAGTCCGTGCCAAATATGTGATTTTCGCCATTACCATAGTCAATCCCTTCTTGGCTCGTCATGTACGGGTATTTGTCATTGTATCCGCTCGTGCCCCAGCCGAACAGGTCTATCCATTTGTCTGAGTTTGCAGCATAGTCTGTTGTGACGTGGTCGGCGGTAGCAGCATCGCAAATATCATATTGATTATCTGCAAACTTCCAAACTTTGTCGGTGGTGTGGTACTGCAGGTTGCCCTTCGAGAAGCAGACCTTCATAGGTTTGCCTTCTGCATCCACGCCGACCGTGAACACACCCGGAAGTGCACCTTCAAGAATGTTGGCCATTTCCACCTGCAGCGGGCTGCCGAGGCCTTGTTCGGAATAGAAATTACATTCGCGTATGCCGTTGGAGAAGGTCCTTGTGCCTTCATAGACACCCACGCTGAAAGTGAACTCCACAGGACCATTCTGCGGTATCAGGGCCATGTAGAAGCTGCCGTTGGCATCGGTGCACACAGTGATGTCGCCAGTGCTTCCCGTAAGGGTGCCATCAGTCGTGTTGAGGATGGCGGTAGCCGAAAGACCGCTGATGGTGACATTTTGGTTTGCAATCGGATTGTTTTGTATGTCTTTCAGCTGGAAGTAGGCGATGGCCATCTTCGAGAGCATGGACAAGGTAACAGTGCCTTGCTGCGAAACGGCTGCCATGCAACTGCCCACATGGAACTTGTTCAGGTTGGCAATCTTGCCGTCACTGACGCTCACGCTGGTCTGGTTGGCAAAACTGACGGTGGAACTGTTGCCGTCGATGGCGTTGCCGTTGGCATCGGTGCTGCCTGAGCCTAAATACATGAAGGTGCAGGTGGTTCCGAGGCAGTCTTCCTCAATCTCGCCCGAGCAGCTGAACTGCTGTCCGCTTGTGGCCGTGCAGTTCACATAACCCACATTCTCGTCGCCGCTGTAGATGTAAATCTTGTCACCGACCACAGGATTGATGCAACCCGTTGTGGTGATTTCGGTCTTCGAGCCGCCAAAATCAATAGTACCGGTGATAGGCACCATGACTTTCTCGCTCGGTTTCGGTTCGTTTTTCTTGCACTGTGCGGCGAGTAGTGCCAAGACCGCAATTGCAATGATAACTAATTTCTTTCTCATTTTTTGTGTTTGTTAATTATTGAATTACATTTGTTTATACTTTCGATTTTGCAACAGGTCAGCGCTTTTAATGAAGTTCCTGTTTCTTCGCCTTCCTGCGTTTTGCGCAGGCATAGCCGAAGCCTGCCACAGTGAGCAAGGCGAGGCCGCCGCCTATGCCGGCATCGGGGGACGTATTGTTGAAGTTGCCCCACGAACCGCTACCGCCGGTGTTGTCGTCGGGGTCGGCATTGTTGAAGTTGCCCCACGAACCACCGCCATTGAAGTTGTCGCCGGGGCCAGCATTGTTGAAGTTGCCCCACGAGCCGCCGCCATTGAAGTTGTCGTTGGGACCGGCATTGTTGAAGCTGCCCCACGAACTGCCTTCGCTGATGCTGGCAGATTGCGCACGGCTCACTGTCGGCTCAAGACCCGCGAGAACTGTCACAAAGACAGCAATGAAAATTGTCTTTCTTTTCATGCTTGGTATGTTTTTGGATTTATAGATTTAAAGATTTAAAATTTAAATATTTAAAGATTTAAGGATTTGGATTTGTCTGGATAGGCGAAACTGAACCATTTTATTAAGCTAAGAGACTGCAAAAATATATTTTTTTATGCAATTATTTATCTTGGTGAAAAAACAAGAGAATCCATTTGGGGCAGTGGGCGGGAAACGGCAAAAACTATTTGTGTCGACATGTATATAACTCCTATTATTTTTGCTAATTTTGCCCAACAATAAGCATTTCATTTCATGAGTTACCTCGACACCAAAACACAACTGCCAGTCATCACCGGTTCGATGATCAGCTATTTCAGCAACATGATAAAACTCAAGGGCGGCGTGAACCTTGCACAAGGCATCCCTGGTTTCCGTCCTCCTGAGAAACTTTTGGAAATTTTCGCCGATGTCATCAGCCGCACCAACGTTCACCAATACGCTCCCGGTTGCGGCAACCACCTTCTGCTCAAGCAATTAGACAAGAAATATGCGCAACGTGCCGACACCACTAAGATTTTCATTACCAGCGGCGCCACCGAAGCTGTCTCGCTGATTTACACCTATTTGCAATCGATACACGGCAAGGATTTCACGGCAATGAGTTTCTCGCCCGCCTACGAATCGTACAGCAACCTCCCGCGCATTTTCGGCAACAAATATTGCACTTATAAAGTCAATCCGGACAACTATTTCGATGACGACGACTTCCGCAAGTTCTTCATCAGCAACAAGATAAACCTAATTTTCATCGCTTCGCCCGGCAACCCTTACGGCAAGACCATCAGCAGGGAGAAACTGAATTACCTCATTGACTTGTGCGAAGAGTTCGGTTCATACCTTATTATAGATTCCGTTTACAGCGAGCTGTACTTCAACGGAGAGCGTCCCTACTACCCTATCGACCGCATTTCGCCCAATGTATTCTATGCCAACAGTTTCTCGAAGAAATATTCCATCACAGGCTGGCGCGTAGGTTATTTCCTTTTCCACGAAAAGCATTTCTCGCAAATCAGTTTCATCCATGACTACATCGGATTGTCGTCGGCAGCACCACAGCAGCAAGCCATTGCCGAGTTCCTCGATTTGCCTGAATCGGATTCATGCATCAATGAATTGAGAAACACCATCATTGAAAACTATAATTTTGCCAACCGACGGCTTGCAACGGCGGGATTCGAATGTCCGCAAAACGACGGCGGCTATTTCGTTTGGGCGAAATTGCCCGAAAAATGGAACGACGGACTGCGTTTCGGCCTTGCGCTCTACGAAAACACGCAAAC
>JAZQPN010000041.1:0-1741 GCA_045628585.1 Bacteroidales bacterium
GACCATTAACATCAAGAAGGGACAATTCCTTTCGGGCGAAGCCATGGGCTTTGCCGTCGACAAGGTGAGGCAATCGGGCAACGGAAAAGTCATGCTGACCGAAAGAGGTTCCATGTTCGGCTATCAGGATTTGGTGGTCGACTACCGCAACATAGCCGCCATGCAGCAATTCGGCACGCCCGTCATCCTCGATGTGACCCACTCGCTGCAACAGCCCAACCAGACCAGCGGCGTGACAGGTGGCAAGCCCGAACTCATCGGTCTCATCGCCAAGGCTGGCATAGCCGCCGGTGCCGATGGCATCTTCATGGAAACACACCCCGAGCCTTCAAAAGCCAAGTCGGATGGCGCCAATATGCTTCGCTTAGATTTGGTGGAAACGCTTTTGAGGCAGTTGGTTAGGATTAAGGAAGCAATTGAATAGTTTTTTTCTGAAAAATTAGCAATAGCAAAGGATTATAATCCATTCAAATCAATTTCAATTTCATACTCCTTGCATTTGCTACAATAATCAATATAAGATAACGGACCTATCACATATCCATTTCTTTTATCAATAATCCAATAATATTCTGAATTTGGGCTATTTGGATATAAGATGTCGTTTGAATCATAATAGATTTGTTCTAACGGAATCTTAGGTTTCTATTTTACCAAAATAAATGAATCATTATAAACATAATCAATCACTTCTGGCGGAATATTCTTTCGTTCCGGCTGTTGCTTGATAATGAAAGGAAATAATAGTCCAATTTGATGTGCCGTAATACAATGGTGTTCCTCATCGTAGATAAAATGACAGCCTAAATCTATTTGATCCTGTTTAACAAATAACAGAGAAGAAATCAGAATGACAACAATTGTCAAGGAAACCGCCCAAATAATGACATTCCTTGTTTTATACTTTTTGTTTTTCTCAACCATAGCATTATATTAACACACAATTAAACGAATTAAAACATTAAAAATTGCAAATTCATTAATAATATCTTAATACATTTCTACTACTATAAAAAACGCCCTTCATCCGAAAGGCGTTTTCTTTAGTTTTCAATAATTCAAGATTTATTTCATTCTCAAATTGGAAATCTGTCCCGTTTCAGTGTTGAAAATCAGGCGGGTGTTGGCGACCGGAGCCATTAGAATGACGCCCAACTGGTTCACCGTAACGCGGTCTTCCAGAATCACATCGCGCGAAAGCATGACTTTCACATTAGCCATGTCAGGCACACGATACATCACTTTGCCTTCATACGACATGGATTCGATGGCCGACTGGCTTGGCGCGTTGATATTGGCTATGCTATTCAAAGGCAAAGTCTGAACACTGATAGGACTTCCCGAACCCGTCGTGCCAACCGAAAGACCTTCGTCTTCCGAGAACTTAGCCACCGTCATGGTCGTAATTTCCTTGTTCGGAATGACATACACGCTTTGTATATAAGTCTTTACTGTGCGATTACCTAAGAAATAACTCTTGTATTCCTCTTCCATCGCATTGATTTCATCCAACATCTTCTGCAAAGTCTCGGCGCTGTAGGAAACCTCGACAAATCCAGTAATCAAATCATATTTGGCCTTTTCCAAAGCCTCAATCTTCGCTGCAATCTCCTTGGCCACTTGGTCATCCGTCTTGCCGGCAGTGGAAATCAAAAAGCCATGAGCAGGTTTTGCACTTTCTGTCTTTTGCACAGATTGCGAAACGACGTTTTCAGGATGCTCATAACCGTCATTTACAGCA
>JAZQPN010000042.1:0-3286 GCA_045628585.1 Bacteroidales bacterium
ACCCGGATGAAAGCAGTATCTGAGTATAGTTGTCCTTCACCGTCAATGCTGATTCCATAGCTATATGCATTTGTATTAAAAGGTTGTAGAGTGTCGGAACAATTAAAATTTCTATTAATATTGTAGGTCGTGACTTGTGCATTTAATTGCAAGCATATTACGCACAACAATAAAATTATTATCTTTTTCATCTTTTTATTACTTTAGAATTAATAATTTGCGAATTGATAGTTATTTGAATCAAATACAAACCATGAGGATTGTTGACAAATGTCACATCTAATGCATCATCAGTTGTTTCTGTCACGAAAATAGTTCTTCCCAACACATCCATAATCCTAACTTGTTTCAACTCATTACATGTGTCTCGGAACGCTATGTGCAACATTGCATCTACAAAAGTGTTCATTGTTACCACAGGTACCTCTTCTTGTTTATCAACAGACAAAATCTCATAATCGCATTCCGTTTCTGAGAAAATCAATGATATACCATTTTCAGAATAGCATCGAATATGGTCATGAATGCTTTGGGGTGGGCCATATAAAATGCCAAAAGGCAGCAATGATTTATCAAGTCCAATTCCCTCAATGATATTGTAATAATACAAATCATCTACAGGAATATAGGTCTCCAAAACTTTTCTCGTACTTCCATCTTCCAAAGTCATTGTTGACACTCCAACAACCTGAACATCAACATTGTATTTTGGAGCGTACCAACTTTCTCCAACCTCTTTGCTGAAATCATATAGCAAATATCGTTGACCGTTTTCCACTTCATAAACCCGTTCCCCTTCTTGCGTAAGGTAGATATACTGTGTTCGCGGATTCTCCGAGCCGTATTCATCGAGATGCTGATACAATTCTATTTCCTTACAAACCCATCCATTAATTTCAAGGGTCCGCAACGAACGATATCGATCATATGCAACACCTGTATAATTCCAATCGCCTTCACGATACAACCATTGGTAATACCACTCCGCCCCAACGGGAGCAAATTCATGGGTCTGCGCATTTACCATCCCTGCCACAACCAGCAGCATGAACAGAAGGACTTTGCCTTTAATTTTGTTTAATCTTTTCATCTTTTCTATTTTTAAAATCGTTATATTTCAATATACCTGATATTTAGCTGACACTTCAGCAAAATCAAAGTGCAACTTGTAATTTTCATCTTGCCTCCCTTCAGAGGCTCCGTTTGATGAATTTGTTCTTCATTCCCATTGCTAATCGTTTTTTACACGTTCCGCGTTCACGTCCACATTGGCAGGTGTTGAGGTCACGCCCTTCACTTGTCCGACGGTATATCCGGAAACAAGGCATCAAGCTCCCGCATCCGCCTGTAGAATTCCTCGTCCATGGCCGCCGTATCAATTGGAACATACTCATACGAATCCTTTCCCTTTTGCGAGGAACGTCTCTCTTTTCCACTCTGGCATCCCGCCAACAGCAAGGCGGCAAAAGCCGCCGCCGCAAAAATACTGATTTTTACTCTGTTTTCATCTTTCATTCAATTTTATCCCATTACCCATTCCACACCTCACCAACCCACACCATCGTTAGCACGAAAACCTTTCACCTTTCCACTCTCCACTCTCCACTTTCCACTCTCCACTCTCCACTTTCCACTCTCCACTTTCACCTATCACTCCTTTATCCACTTCCCACTCTCAGCAAGGGTCGTTGAGCCTGCGGTCGCTGAGCTTCGGTTGCTGAGCTTGTCGAAGCATCGAAGTGTCGAAACGCCCGAATACACCTTCCAAACATAAACCCCTTCAGCCCAAGCCTCGGCATTAATGCTTGTCACATTTTCCGCTATCTCTTGGCTGTGAACAAGCTTCCCATTCACATCATACACCTCCACCCGCGCATCCTGCAACCCCGTCCTGATATTCAGCACATCCTTCCCCGGATTGGGATAAGCCACCGCTACAGCAAAGCCAGCGTCATGGGCTTCTTCAATTCCTACAATAGTCTCATCCGAAAGTTTATAGATGGTATGTTGCAGTTCTCCCGTTCTGCGGTCTTTTCCATCAGTCGAGACTAAACAACCGCCTGAAGAAAGCGCATAGATGCTGTAAGGGGTCAACATTCGCTCTTCGTTGTGGTAATATACCTCTCCCTTGATGTTCAAGTTCCCATCAAGCAAGGCCACATAGAAGTTACACACCTTCTCCATATCGCCACCATAATAAGGATCCCAAGTATTCATAAAACCACACATATAAATTTCTTCCCCATGAAAGTCGATGGCCTCACACAGTGCCTTCTGGTCAGATTCATGATAGGTATAAGGTCCCACGACATACTTTGTCTGTGTAAAATCCGCATCAAATTGGCTCATATATATGTCAGCTGTTATTTCAGGATTACCATTAAAAGCTGGGAAATTGACATCAGACAATAGATAGACCATATCTGTTTCTGGATGGACGGTAAAATACTCGTATTGAGGTCTATATACTCCTATCGCCTGATTATAGATGCTGTGCTTGATGTCAACGACATTCAAATTATCGTCAAAGATGACGCATTCCGAATTAACATCTTTGGCAGTGAGGTCTTCCATCACAAGGCGGCATCCTGAAAAGCCTTGGGCAGGTGGCAATAGGCAGGTGGTAGCGCGACCTGTAATGTCTTCCCATTGATGAGTAATCTCGCCAGCCTCATTATAGCGCACCATCATTTGCACGCTATGGTCGCCTTCCAAGTAAACACCTGAAACAAATGTGCTTCCATCATCGTTGGGCAACCATTCAAACTGCCACCAATTGTCAGGTGTGATTTCCTCTGGAAAGGGGAACGCCTCGGGAAACTCAAATGTGGTGAGTTCAAAATCATCCGAGATGGTGACCTTACACACAATAGGCCTATCGGGGCCTTTCACATAGTAGAAGCAAATTTCACCTTCACTGTCTCTGAAGAACTTGCTTTCGGTGAGAAAAGAGCAAGTGTTGGTATTAAGGTGCCATCTATCCATTTCCAAATCGTTGCCTTCTTCATCCATCCTGATGATGTAGCGACCATCGCCCAACACATCTGCATTGAGCAAGACTTCCTTCTCGTCCCATTGGCAAATATGGTAGGCCACAATCATGGGCGATTCGAAGATTTCCACTGGCTCGGCTTGCTGTGCAAACAAGCCAGTGGAAATCATAATGATTGTCGAAATTATCAAATTCCTAATTGATTTCATCTTTCGAACATTTAGCAACTCATTCATCCATTTCCTCGCAACAACCATCATTGCCGCAACCAAAGTCTTCGTAAATCTTTTCATT
>JAZQPN010000043.1:0-4989 GCA_045628585.1 Bacteroidales bacterium
AAAAATGCCTTTTTCCGACATGGTTTTCAAAGCCGCGGAGTTGGCATTGGCTTTTTTCAGCAATTCACTGGCCAACACATCATTATCGCAGTCGCCACCTAAGGTGAAATAAGCCAGCAGGATTTCCAACTGCTTGAAAGCCCTTTTGGTGAGCGCATCCATCAGTTCCTGAATTTTCTGCTCGTCGCGAAATTCAACCGCAAGCCGCACAAAACGCTCATACTTAGCCTTATATTTCTCGTTCAGTTCCTCTTCCATCACCACAATGCCTTTTTCCATCATGGTGCGAATGAGCGGCATGACTTTCTTGAAACCGATGATTTTACTGACTTCGCTAATGGTGATTTTCGGCTTGATCTGCAAAGCCTCGACAATCATGTATTCAAAATCGTTCAAGGCTTGCGTATCAAGCACGAAATCAGGCGACAAGGCAATCGCCGACTCGCTGCTCAGCTTGAGCGCAGCAGGCAAAGCCGCCTGCATCACCTCACCAAGATGGCACATATAATATTGCCTGACCCAATCCCAAAACTTCAACTGAATGTCGTTCACAAGCGGCTCATCGTCAAGGATATCCATCAGATATTTCACCTCAACAGTGGGCACCTGTTCCGACAGACTAACGATAAGTCCCGACATGATTTTGGTCTTGCCGAACTGCACCACCGCCCTCTGCCCCATGCGCACCAAATCATTCATCGCGAAAGGCACACGATAAGTGAAAGTTCCCGGCACAGGAATCGGCAGCAGAATCTCTGCAAACAATGTTATGCGGCCATCGTCAGACATAAATCAATGCGAATTAACAACGGAATAACCAATCAGTTCATCATAACCTTTGGTCGGGTTAAAGTAGTAGAAATAAAGCGAATACACGTTATTGGTCTCCCAAAAACTGCCTGCCGTCAAATCCGTTGAGATTATGCCTGTTTTCCGGTCAGCCGTTGCAAACATGAAATTGTAAAAACCTTGTTTCAGCAGCATCGAGCAAGTATAGCCACGCAGTTTGTAATCGTAGGTCATCCTGTTGTTGTCGTTGAAAATCCAGTCGTTGATGGCACCCATGATGTAGACATCCTCATCAGCCAAAGGCGTATCCCAACGCAAGAAAAAATTCACCCAAGCATAATCAGCCTCGGTAGATGTGTCAAGATTCTCATTTTCAACACGAATGAATTTCTTTCCGTGAATATCTTCGTAGGTGGAATAAGGTTTTCGCGCCCGCGATTCGCAAGTCAAGATGTCAATCACATACGATTCATCGGTTTGGTAAATGTGTGCCAGATTCTCCGACTGGAAGCGGAAATTGCTGATATCGAAACGGCGATATTGGTTGGAACCATCGAAAACCGTCAGCGGATTATGTTCAAAGGAAATGTAATCGGGATAGACGTATGATGGCTTCAAGCCCTCAACGGCATTGTCCCAACGTCCGTTTTGACGAATGGTCAAATTACTGTATTGCTGCACATTACCCGTAGGAATATTGCTCATCACGGCACGTATATCAAGTTGCTGATGCGTGTCGGTCAGCGACAAATCATCGGGATAACGCGGCACTGATGCACCGATATGAGCCTTCTCGTCGATGACCATGAAACGGCGCGTGAAATAGATGTTTTCCTCGCTCATGTCATCACCGAAAACAATGAGCAGATAATTGCCCGAAATGAGCGGCTGCATGTCTTCCTTCGGAAAAACCAGCTGATAATTGACATAATCAATCAGCGTATTTACTGAAAAAGCATAATCATCAATTCGGTCGGAGTCGAAACCCGAAGCATATTGTATGCGCTGAATGTCAGTGGGTTGCCAATCGTGCGTGCAATGAATGAAAGTATAGTTCAGCACATCACCATTGCCGCCAAGAATATCAAATGACAAAGTGAGCCTTTCTACCATATCATCCAACGGAATAATCGGGTCATTCAACTGATTGCCGTCAGCATAAAGCAGAACGGTTTGAACCTCAGGCTTATAGTTCAAGTCGCCGTAATAAGGCAAATCCTGGGCAAAAAAGCGCAACGACAGAAAAAAGCTAAGTATCAGGATGAGTGTCTTTTTCATAAATCACTTTTTCGATAGTTTCTCCAAGAAAGCGACGACATCGCCAACCGTGCTGAAAGTGGCCAAAGCCTCATCCGGAATCATAATGCCGTAATCGTCCTCAATACGCAACAAAAGTTGCAGAATATCAATGGAATCGGCGCCTAAATCTCTCTTGATTTGCGAATCCATCTGAATGCTTTCGACAGGCTTTCTCAGTTGCTTCGCCATGATTTTCTGAACTTCTTCAAAAACATTTTCAATCTTCTTCATAGTGTTCGTATTTTAAGATTTCATTTTCTATTTTTTCGCCCAATTCGCTGACTTTCATGCGATAGGCTTGTTCGATACATTTTTCGATAGCCACCGCCTTACTACTTCCATGGCCTTTCACAACCACTTTTTCAGTGCCTAACAAAACGCTGCCGCCGTAGTTCTGGTAGTTCATGAATTCCTTTTCCTCGGCAAACATGCGTTTCAACAGCAAAGCACCCATTTTATACAAAGTGCGCGAATAGATGTCCTTCTTGATTTTTTTAAGCAGTTCGAGTGCTGTCCCTTCGGTCGTCTTCACCAGCACATTGCCAGAAAAACCGTCGCAAACCACAGCATCGTAATTGCCCGAAAGCAAGTCACGGCTCTCCATATTGCCCACAAAATTAAGGCAATCCGTGTTTTGCAAAAGTTGATATGCCTCTTTGCGGATATCGTCGCCTTTTTCGGCTTCCTTGCCTACATTGAGCAACGCAATACGCGGATTCTGAACCTTATAGACATTCTCAAGATAAAGGCTTGCCATAATTGCAAACTGACGCAAATGCGCCGATGTGACTTCCACATTGGCGCCGCTGTCGCAAATGCCGACAATGCCGCCCGCCATGGTAGGCAAAATCGGGCAAAAAGCAGGGCGGATAACACCCTGCAAACGTCCCAAACGCACCAAAGCCGCCGTCACCAAAGCGCCTGTCGAACCCACGCTGACCATGCCTGCAATGTCGTCTTCATCACGCAAAAGACGGATGGCTTTTATCATCGAACTTTCACGTTTCAAACGGATCACGTCAGTCGGTTTTTCATCGCATCCGATGACTTCGGGCGCATGGACAATCTCAAGGCGCGACTTGTCGTAATTTCGGCCTTCCAGTTTGGCTTTCAAAACGTTTTCGTCACCCGTAAGGATGAGATGCAAATCGGGATTTTTCGCCAAAGCCGACAAGCTTCCATCGATGTTAGCATCAGGGCTATGGTCGCCGCCAAAACAATCTATTACTAACTTTATCATTATTTCAAGTGCTTTATGTAACTTCTGCGACGCTTATGCTGCACTGCATCAAAACGTTTCCAAAGGTTAAGTATTGCGTAATTGTCTTCCAAATTCAGATTGGTTTCAGCATACTGGGTATAAGGCATTTGCAGCATCTGCATCAGTTGCGAAGCCATAGCCACGCTCACGCCACGATTCGCCCATACAGGATCTACACCGATAAGACCGAGATCGATAATTTCAGGCTTGCGCACGGCTTTCAAGATACGAATCAAACAGCCTGGGGTCAAGTGTCCGCCCGATTTCTGAACAGCCTTCGCCAACGACGGGAAACAGATGCCCAGCAAAATGACCTTGCCATTCTCATCGAGCACCACGCCAGCGTGCCTGTTGTCGATAATCAGATTGAAATTGTCAATCATCATCCGCTTGATGCGTTCCGTAAATGGCACAGTACCATACACTTCCTCGTACGACTTATCGACAATATCAAAGAAACCGTCAGCATAGCGGCGTAGGAAATCCCTTCCGTTTTTCGACTCGCCAAAATGCAAATGGTAACGCTTGAAAAGCAATTCGGTTATCTCTTCCAACGAACCGTCATAATCTTTTGGTGCGTAGACCTTGCTTTCAACCCAATCAACTTCCTTCACAAATCCCAGTTGCTCAACGAATTGCGGATAATAAGGCGCATTATATTGCTCTTCAAAAGTCGAAAGTTGGTCGAAGCCTTCAATGAGCATTCCTTCGCGTTCAAAATCAGAAAAGCTCATTGGACCACATACGATTTCCATGCCTTTTGAAAGCGCCCAATCCTCAATCTTTGCAAACAAAGCCTTCGCCACCTCGAAATCCTCAACGACGTCAAAACGAGTGAAACGCACGCGTTTTTCGCCAGTCTTCTCATTATGAGCCTTTTGCAGGATTCCAGAAATGCGGCCAGCCATCACACCGTCCTTGTAGGCATTGAAATAAACCGCCTCGCAAGTGTCGTAGTAGGCATAATCTTTTTTGAAAATCTTCTTTTCGTCCAAATAAAGCGGCGGAACATAATTCAGATTATCCTTGTAAAGTTTCAAAGGAAAATCGAGAAATTCCTTCTGCTGACGGCGCGTCTTGACTTCTTTGACTTCAATCATTTTTCAATCCTTTAATTAAATCTCTGCAAAAATGCTGCAAATAAATTATATTTCACTGAATATCAACGATGAATAGCATGAAAACACACACCCACTCCGTTAGGACCGCAATGCGAACCAGCAGTAGGATTGGTACAGACGTATTCAAGATTCAGGTCATTGCCAAACTTTGCCTTGAGCATTTCGCCCAACTGCTTGGCCAAATCGAGGGCATCGGTGTGCCCCACCACAATGCGGTGATTCTTAATGTCGTCTCCCAAATCCTCGACATATTTCACCAGACGTTCCATCGCCTTGACACGGCCTTTTTCGGTGCCATTGCTCACCATTTTGCCTTCCGAACTCATGTAAATGATTGGACGCAAGCCGATTAAGCCACCCATAGTGGCAGCCAAACCACTCACACGACCGCTGCGACGGAAGAATTTCAAGTCGTCAGCAAAGAAATACATGGCAAAATGATCGATTTCGGTCTTGCTCCATGCCACGATTTCCTCAGCCGTCTTTCCTGCCTTCACAAGGTCGCCAATTTCACGGACA
>JAZQPN010000044.1:0-2531 GCA_045628585.1 Bacteroidales bacterium
GAAATGTTAATGCTCATACCGTTCTGGTGTGAGCTTTATCTATAAGGATTGGCGGGTTTCTTTCCGGACTTCCCGTGAACGCGAGTAGAAAAGCCACACCTTTTTCTATGTCCATTCGGGAATCGATTGATAGTGATGCGACAAAACTATCAATCGAAATGGCAAACAAGAATCTCAATCAGGCGAAGAATGCCAAGAAAGACGAGTTTTATACACAACTCGTTGACATCGAAAACGAGTTGAGGCATTATAAGGATCATTTCAAAGGAAAGACGGTGCTTTGCAATTGTGATGACCCGCGTATCAGCAATTTTTTTCATTATTTTAGCTACAATTTTGAACGTTTGGGTTTAAAGAAACTCATTACTACCTGCTACAAAAATCAGGAGCGTGATTTATTCAGTCAGAACGATTCGGAACGTGCCATTTGGCTGGAATATGAAGGCGACAAAAACGGTAATCGTGTTCCCGACCCTGATGAAATCGGTATCAATTATTTTGAAGGTGATGGCGATTTCCGTTCCCGTGAATGTATCGAATTGCTCAAGCAGGCTGATATTGTAGTCACTAATCCGCCTTTCAGTTTGTTTAGGGAATATGTAGCACAACTTTTTAAATATGATAAGAAGTTTGTGATAGTCGGCCATCAAAACGCCATCCATTATAAGGAATGTTTTCAGTTAATCAAAGAGAATAAAATGTGGCTTGGATATGGTTTT
Source organism: Bacteroidales bacterium (assembly GCA_045628585.1). GTDB lineage: Bacteria > Bacteroidota > Bacteroidia > Bacteroidales > F082 > Limimorpha. The sequence goes on from JAZQPN010000044.1 coordinate 720, forward strand.
AAAGGTGGAGCTGGACATTTTATTAGTAAATATGAGGATGTTGCATCGGCAGGTGACCACAAAGTTGGAATGATTCGTGTGTCGGGAGTAAATTGGTTTACAAATCTTGAAATACAAAAACGGCACGAAGATTTGGTTCTTTATAAAAATTACAATTCAGAAGAATATCCACATTATGATAATTATGATGCAATAAATGTTGATAAGACTGCTGATATTCCCTGTGATTATTATGAAGTGATGGGAGTCCCAATTACATTTATGGATAAATATAATCCTGACCAATTTGAAATAATTGACACGAGTACTGTTGCAATGTCAAAAGGTGCGCCGTACATAAACGGGAAAAGAATATATGAAAGGATTCTCATCCGCCGCAAGCCATCGCAGCCGATTTATCAGCAATCCGAAAGTCTGGTTTCAATTGCGGCAGAATCGGCTGGTAATTTTAAAAAGGAGTAGGAAGGAAATTTACTCATAATTTACTCTAAATTTACTTTCCAACAAAACAGTGATAGCAGTTAAAGCAATATATATTTACTTGAAAAATTACATTCTTATGAAAATAGAACTACACAAAATAACCGTGCGCGAATTGACAAACGGTTACGAAGACAATGCCGAGAATGGCGTGCGTGCTTACGGCGGCAAGTTGGATGTGCGCCCGCCTTACCAGCGCGAATTTGTCTACAAGGAAAAGCAGCGCGATGCCGTCATCGACACGCTCACAAACGGCTTCCCGCTCAACGTGATGTACTGGGCTACGCGCAGCGACGGCACTTTCGAAATCATCGACGGCCAGCAGCGCACCATCAGCATCTGCCAGTATGTCAACGGCGATTTCGCCTATCTGTTCCGCTATTTCCATAACCTTCAGGAAGATGAGCAGCAACAGATTCTCGATTACGAGCTTAACGTCTATATTTGCAGCGGCACTGACAGCGAGAAACTGAAATGGTTCAAGACCATCAACATAGCAGGGGAGGAGCTGACCGAGCAGGAACTGCGCAACGCCGTTTATGCAGGCTCATGGGTGAGCGATGCCAAACGCTATTTCAGCAAAAACAACTGCGCCGCCTACAATCTTGCCAACAAATTTGTGGCAGGCGAAGTGAACCGACAGAAATATTTGGAGACTGCAATCGCCTGGATTTCAAAAGGAAACATTGATGTCTACATGGGCAATCACCAACACGACAAGAGCGCGGTGCAGCTGTGGAATTACTTCCAAAGTGTCATCAATTGGGCAAAGGCCGTTTTCCCTAAATATCGCAAGGAAATGAAAGGCGTGGATTGGGGTTTTTTGTACGACAAATATCATGAGCAGGATTTCGATGCCGAAGAACTTGAAAAAGAAGTGGCGCGACTCATGGCCGACAGCGATGTGGAATCGAAGAAAGGCATCTATTTCTATGTCTTCGACCACGATGAGCATCATTTGGGCATCCGTCTTTTTGATGGCAATACCAAAAGGGAAGTTTACGAAAAGCAGCAGGGCATTTGCAAAATGTGCGGCAAACATTTCGAAATCGAACAAATGGAAGCCGACCACATCACGCCATGGAAAGAGGGCGGAAGAACCGTCGCCGCTAATTGCCAGATGCTTTGCCGCGAATGCAACCGCCGGAAATCGGATAAATAAATGCAAGTATTTCAACTTTTTTCTTGCACGCATTTGAAAAAGTTGTACTTTTGCACCCTCAAAATTAAGTTTTTATTATTAACCATTAAAAGAAGGAAGTGTTTTAAAATGATTATTGTTCCTGTAAAAGAAGGCGAAAGCATCGACAGAGCTTTGAAGCGCTACAAGAG
>JAZQPN010000045.1:0-1701 GCA_045628585.1 Bacteroidales bacterium
AGCCACGGGTAATCTGGATACGCGCACATCATACGAAATCATGAGCCTGTTCCAAAACCTTCACGAACAAGGAAAAACCATTGCTTTCGTGACGCACGAATCGGACATTGCCGTGTTTACCAGCCGCACCATCTTTTTGCGCGACGGACACATTCTGCGCGATGATCCAGTGGAAACAAAGTCAGCCGAAGAAGCGTTGAAAGCCTTGCCTGTTGATAACGATTATTAGTGAAGTGAAAAGCGTTAAAGTGGAAAACTGAAAGTTTCATAGGTTTCAGAAGTCTCAAAGTGTAATAGTTGAAGTTGAAATGGACATACTGAATCTCATAAGAATATCGGGAAAAGCCTTGCTGCGCAACAAGACGCGCTCGGCGCTTTCCATGCTTGGCATTGTCATCGGCATTGCGGCAGTTATTGCGGTGGTCAATTTGGGCGAAGGCCTGAAACAAAGCACGGCCAACCAACTGTCGGACATGGGCACCAACCTGATTATGGTCATGCGTGCCAACCAGCGTCGCGGCGGCGTGAGCATGGGCAGCGGCAACGTCCAGTCGCTGAAAATCAAGGATGTGGAACTGATTAAGGCCAATGCCAAAAACATCACGATGGTCAGTCCTGTGGTTAATGCAAGCGGTCAGTTGGTGAATGGCTCCAAAAACTGGTCGGGAACGGCTTACGGCGGCTCGCCTGAATTTCTGGAAATCCGCAAATACGAACTTGCCACAGGCGTTTGCTTCACCGATGAAGATGTGAAGAAATATGCCAAAGTCGGCATCATCGGACAAACCATTGTGGAAGAGTTGTTTGACGACGGCGAAGACCCAATCGGCAAAAACATCAGAATCGGCTCCATGCCCATAAAAGTCATCGGAACGCTGAAAGAAAAAGGCGAAAACGGCATGGGACAAGATCAGGACGACATCGTCATTTTGCCATATTCGACGGTGCAAAAACGCATGTTGGGCGTCGATTACATTCAGCAGATTGTGGCTTCGGCGGCATCGGAAAAAGTGGCTGAGGCTGCCGTTGCCGAAATCGAACAGATTATGCGCGAATCGCACAAAATCAAAGCCGACGGCACCGATGATTTTGAAGTGAGAACCCAACAGGAAATGCTGGAAATGATGAACTCGATGACGGGAACCATCACGACGGTGCTGATTGCCATTGCCTTGATTTCGTTGCTTGTCGGTTGCATCGGCATTATGAATATCATGTATGTAACTGTCACTGAACGCACTAAAGAAATCGGCCTTCGTATGTCAATCGGCGCCAAAAACGCTGCCATCTTGATGCAGTTTCTGACCGAAAGCATCATTTTGAGTCTGATTGGCGGCATTATAGGTTTGCTTTTAGGCGTCGGATTATCCTACATTGTCTCGCTGTTCATGTCGTTGCCGTTTGTCGTAAATGCAGTCTGGATGGTGATTTCATTCGTTTCATGCGCCATTTTGGGCCTCATTGCAGGTTTCTTCCCGGCGCTGAAAGCCTCACAGACCGACCCAATCAATGCTCTGCGCTATGAATAAAACCATCAGAAAAGACGCTTCGCAGTTTCTTCCGATGAAGACAATCCTTGCCTTCTCGTTGATCATTAGCGTGGCTTTCCATTTGGTTTTTGTCCTCGCATTCTATTTTGGCGAATCGCTGTTCTCGCCCGACAAAATGCCCGAATCGCGACACGCTACGCACGAAACGCTT
>JAZQPN010000046.1:0-5645 GCA_045628585.1 Bacteroidales bacterium
AATTTCCGTAATTTTGTCCTCTGATAATAACATAGCGTGCCTTTTTTGTATTGTTTTACTTTTACACTACAAATATACAAAAAATATCGCTATGTTATTATTTTTCAATCAGTTATTTTATATCGAACTCACGTTAATTAAAGCTTTTCTGTTTCGGGGCGGCAGCCGCCGCCCCGAAACCTTTCCCTGCAAGCGCAGCGCAGCAGGAAAACCCATTTACGAAAGATTCATGTTAGATTTATGTCCAAAGAAAAGAAAAACTTACTAATTTAGCGCGTTGAAAAAGAACAATGGAAACGACATTGGCATATTATCACATCGGCTCCTGGATGACCATCACCGACGGAAAAGGCAACATTGAGCAGGAGCTTTCCTTCGATGCCTGGGGCAACTTCGTATAGGTGGATAAGCACGAACAACAAAAGGCTGTCCGTTTGGGCAGCCTTTTTTGTTGGTCTATAAGAATGTAATGTGTTGTTATTCCGTCTTGCGTTCCCACTCCTCGAAACGGTAAATGAAATCGGCCTGTTCGTCATTGTCGATGACTTCCATGTCAAGCAGGTTCCATTCGTCGAAATTGATGTATGGAAAATAGGTGTCGGCTTCGAAAGACTTCTCAAGGCGCGTCAGATATAGTTTGTCGGCAAAAGGGAGGAATTGTGCATAAATCAGTCCGCCGCCGATGACGAAGACTTCTTCCTCGGTTTCCACTAATTTCATGGCATCGGGAATGGATGGCGCCAGTTCGAATCCTTCGGGTGCTTCGTCGAGTCGCGTTGAGATGATTATGTTACGGCGGTTGGGCAATGGCTTGTGATTGCGTAACGACAGGTAAGTCTTGTAGCCCATGATGACCGTATGCCCCGTCGTGATTTGCTTGAAATGCTTCAAGTCGTTTGAAAGATGCCAAATCAGATCGCCGTTTTTTCCAATGGCACGGTTCTCGGCTAATGCTACTATTATTGATATTTTCATTTTTTCATCGGTTTTCGATTTTCAGTTCTCGGTTTTCAGCCAACAATAAACTGATAACTGAAAACCGATAACCGAAAACCATTGATTAATAGGTATAAATTCAAATCCTACACGCTAACCTCTCCTTTGATGGCCGGATAAGGATCGTAATTCTCAAGAGTGAAATCTTCGTATTTGAAGGCAAAGATGTCCTTGATTTCCGGATTGAGTTTCATGGTCGGCAACGGACGCGGTTCACGCGAAAGTTGCGTCTTCACCTGCTCAATCAGGTTGTTGTAGATGTGGACATCGCCGAAGGTGTGGACGAAATCGCCGGGCTGCAAGCCGCAGACTTGTGCCACCATCATGGTCAGCAGAGCGTATGAGGCAATGTTGAACGGCACGCCTAAAAACACGTCGGCACTGCGCTGGTAGAGTTGGCACGATAGTTTTCCATCGGCCACATAAAATTGGAAAAATGCATGGCAGGGTGGGAGAGCGGCTTTTCCGGCGGCAACGTTGGCGGAGAAATCTTTTTCATGCTCGTCTGGCAAAACCGATGGATTCCAGGCCGTTACGATATGGCGGCGGCTGTTCGGATTGCTCTTGATGCTCTCAATCACTTCCTTTATCTGGTCGATGCCTTCGTTGTTCCAGTTACGCCATTGGGCACCGTAAACAGGACCGAGGTCGCCGTTAGAGTCGGCCCATTCGTCCCAGATGCTCACTTTGTTATCGTGCAGATATTTGATGTTCGTGTCGCCGCTCAAAAGCCATAGCAGTTCATGAATGATGGATTTCAGATGGACTTTTTTCGTAGTCACGAGTGGAAATCCTTCCTGAAGGTCGAAACGCATCTGATAGCCGAACACGCTGATGGTGCCAGTTCCCGTGCGGTCGCCTTTCTGAACGCCGTGGTCGAGGATGTATTGTAATAGATCTAAATATTGCTTCATTGCAAGAGGTTAGGGTGGAAAAATATGGTTTGAAGAAGTTCAAAATTGTTCAAAAAGTCTTCTATAAAAAGCATTTGAGCATTTTTCTTCCGCGCGCAGCGCATTTGAACTATTTTGAACTATTAAACTATCGAACTATTTTTCTTCCGTTGGATTATGCTTGTATTTAAACACAATGGCAAATGTAACAGCAACCACCAAAGCAAATGCAGCAAAGATATACCACACGGTCGACCAAGAATTGGCTGCATTGCCAACCGTATAGCCAATGCCATCAACTTCCTGGTAATGTGTGAAAGCGTTCACGATGGCTTGTGCGCTCAAGGTGCCGATGGTAGCACCAAAACCGTTGGTCATCATCATGAAAACGCCTTGTGCGCTGCTACGGATGTTTTCGTCAGTTTCTTTTTCAACAAAGAGAGAACCGCTGATATTGAAGAAGTCGAAAGCGACGCCGTAAACGATGCAGGAAAGAATGAGCAGCCAAACTCCATTGCCAGTGTTGCCTAATCCGAAGAATCCGAAACGCAGCACCCATGCGAACATGGCAATCAGCATGACCTTCTTGATGCCGTATTTGCGCAGGAAAAATGGAATCAAGAGAATGCAGAGCGTTTCAGAAAGTTGGGAGAGAGAAATAAGCAGATTCGCGTTCTTGGTGAAAAACAGATTCTGGAAATCAGGATTGGCAGCGAAACTTGAGATAAATGGATTGGCATAACCATTGGTGATTTGCAGCGAAACGCCAAGCAACATCGAGAAAATGAAGAAAAGACACATCTTCTTGTCTTTGAACAAGCTGAAGGCCCTGAGGCCCAATGCGTCGACAAGTGAAGTCTTACCTTGGTTGCGGTTGACAGGGCAAGTTGGCAAAGTGAATGCATAAACGGCAAGGATTATGCCCCAAATGGCGCTGACAAAGAATTGATTGTAAGTCATTTGGAACGAAACTCCGTTTGCCTTGATGAAATTCACGAGCAGCATTGAGATAATGAAACCGATGGTTCCGAATACGCGGATTGGAGGAAATGCCTTGACGGTGTCGAGGCCTGCCTGCGTTAGCACCGTATAGCTGACCGAATTGCCAAGTGCGATGGTCGGCATGAAGAATGCAACGCTGACAGTGTATGGTATGAAAAGTTGTGCAAATGCAACATCTTTCCCGTATGCCATGCCGATGTAACCCGTGATGGCCATGCAGATGGCGGCTATGCCGTGGCAGATGCCTAACAATCTGTTGGCAGGGATGCGCTTGTCGGCCACAATGCCCATAAGTGCAGGCATAAACAAACTGACAATGCCTTGAATTGAATAAAACCATCCGATTTTTGCGCCTAATCCGGCGTTGGCAAGATAACTTCCCATGGAAGTCAGGTAAGCTCCCCATACAGCAAAGATGAGGAAATTCATCACGATTAAACGAAACTTGATTGCTTTCATGTGTTTGTATGATTTAAAATTTAATATTCAAAGATTTAAAGATTTGATTTTTAGACTTTTGTACAATTTGACTGTTTTGACTTGACTTATAGACTTATAGCCAATTTGACTATTTTGACTTCTGATAACTGAAAAACCGAAAACCGATAACTGATAACCATTTTATTCGTGGACATTATTAGATAGATTGATTATGCTAAAACAGGTCTTTCACCTTGTCGTTGCCAATGAGACTGTAAATGGCGATGTTGTTGCTGTCGTTCACGCATCTCAGGCAGTTAAGCAGGTGATAAATGGTCGTTCCGGTAGTTACTATGTCGTCGAAAAGAAGGATATTTGAATTGATTATGCTCCGATAAACGGATTCAAAATGCTTATTTTCAAATTTATAGAAGTTCTTTATGTAATTTCTATAGCGGGCTTTCTTCACATCCCTTGCAATGGAAAAATAGTCTTTCTTGTGAATGTCATCCATGATTTCATTGATGATGCTTATGGCTTCGGCCTTGGCTTGTTCCGAAAATCTCGGTCTGCCATCAGGTTGCAAGGCATCAAGGACTTCGACGCGGTATCTTTCGTAGTCGAAGAGAATGTTTTGCGGCAATTCTTTAATCATCTCAATTTCAATCACATCGGGCGAAGACAGACGCGAAAGGCTTGACAAAAGCTTTCTGTTGAGTTCCGACATTGATTTGGGATAAATGAATGCCTTGAACAAAGGAAGACAGATTTCCTTATCCAATGAGTCTACGGCGTTGTTAATGAAGCATTTGAAATCATCTGTATTGCTGAAATCCTCTTCAAACTTGATGTGCCTGATGAATTGTGTCCTGATAGCGGAATCCAAGTCGGGTGAAAATTCGTAACTGTAATAGAAACAACGTCCGAAAGCATCAATTTTGTGGGTCTTGGGCAGTAATTCAACCTTGTTTGACTGATTGTCGCTTCCGAAATCGAAGGTGAAAATGCCTTTTTCCTTGTCGTAAAGCACGCCATCCACCACAATGTGATGATTTTCTTTATATTGAAGTTCTTCTTTAAGGTTTTCCATACTCATTTTCTGCTGTTTAGTTCATCTCTGATTTGCGCAGCTTTCTCGTAGTCTTCGTCTTCGATGGCGGTTTGAAGCAGGTCTTCCAGTTCCGTTTCGCTCAATTGCTGCAGAGATTCTTCAGTATTAATAATAGGTGCGTCTTCGGTTTCCTCATCGTTGTCCAGAACCTGGTTTTCATCATCCATGATGATGCCTGCTTCGTCCATGACCGATTCGTAGGCGAAAATCGGGCAGCCGCAACGCACGGCCATGGCGATGGCATCGGAAGGACGTGCGTCAATCATGCTGAGTTCGCCGAGATGTTCACAGACCAGAACGGCATAGAACACGCCTTCGCGGAAACGGTTGATGACGACTTCTTTCAAATGGATGTTGAAGTTGTTGGCGAAATTCAGAAACAGATCGTGGGTGAGGGGACGGCTGTTTTTCTGGCGCTCAATGCCCATGGCGATGCTTTGCGCCTCGTTGCTCCCGATGACGATGGGCAACCTTCGCTGCGAGTTCTTGTCGCCCATGATGAGGACGTAAGCACCCGTTTGCGACTCACTGTAGGACATGCCCATGATTTCCAATGCTACCTTGTTCATTTGCGAAAATTGTTGCGTTTTAGGCGTTTGTTACAAAATAAAACCTTCTTCCTTCAATCGTCAAAAATACGGACATTTTTCGGATTAGCAAAAAAAAGTTGCTTTTTAGCGATTTTCTAAAGAAAAGATAAATTTTCAAATAGAGAAAACCTTATATTTGTCCGTTTTTTGAGCATGATATCAATCAATGTTTAACTAAAAATAAGGTTCATTTATGACAAATGCAATTGTTTATTGCGTATTGGTGGCGTCGATTCTGGCGCTGACATTCGCGTTCATCTTCTACAAGCAAATGATGAAGGAAGATGAAGGAACTGATTTGATGAAGAAAATCGCGGCACACGTCCGCAAAGGCGCCATGGCTTACCTGAAGCAACAGTACAAGGTGGTCATCATTGTTTTTGTGGTTCTTGCACTCATTTTCTTCGTGATGTCACTCTTCGATTTGCAGAATGGCATCGTGTGGTTTGCTTTCCTTACCGGTGGTTTCTTCTCCGGTTTGGCAGGTTTCTTTGGCATGAAAACGGCTACCTACGCTTCGGCCCGTACAGCCAATGCCGCCCGTAAGTCGCTGAACAGCGGTTTGCAGGTTGCTTTCCGTTCGGGTGCCGTCATGGGTTTGGTGGTCGTTGGTCTCGCCCTTTTGGACGTTTC
>JAZQPN010000047.1:0-2645 GCA_045628585.1 Bacteroidales bacterium
GGAATAATTCCCGATTTTAAGAAGAAAAACGCGGAATAATTCCCGATTTTCTTTCTTTTCCGGAAGAAATATGTATTTTTGCAGCCGGAAAATCAAGCAAATAGGGGTCGAAATATGCTTTACAGGAAATATGCAAGTAGAATTGAAGACTTTTTGAGTACACAGCAACATAAGATACTGCTGGTCAATGGAGCGCGTCAGATAGGTAAGTCTTATTTGATACGTTATGTTGGCAAGAAGCTTTTTAAGTATTATGTCGAGATTAACTTGAAAGAAGACAAGGAAGGCGATGCGCTGTTTGCCAAGGTGAAAAGTCCCGATGATTTATACCTGCTTCTTGGTTCCATTGCCGGCAACAAACTTGACAAGAAGGAGAACACACTCGTCTTTTTAGACGAAATCCAGAGTTATCCGCATCTTTTGACCATGCTCAAATTCCTGAATCAAGAGCAACGCTATACTTTTATTGCAAGTGGCTCGCAACTCGGAGTCGCACTTGCTCAAACGCCATCGGTTCCAATCGGAAGCATCTCGGTTGAAGAAATGTACCCGCTTGACTTTGAAGAGTTTCTTTTGGCGATGGGATGTGGCGCCGACGTGATAGCTGCGGCAAAAGACAAGTTTGCCAATAAGGAACCCTTGAGCGAATCGTTGCACGATTATTTTTTCAAACAATTCAAACTTTATATTCTAATCGGTGGATTGCCCGAAGCCATCAATGCCTTCATTGCAACCCGTAATATAGCCAATGTCAGAAAGATTCATAGAGATATTCATGGATTGTATCGCATAGACGCATCTCAATATGATGAAGAACATAAACTTGTCATTCGTCGTATTTATGACATGATTCCGTCAAATCTTGAAAACAAGAAAAAGCGGCTGGTTGTAAAGAATATAGAGGAAACGAAAGGGCACAAGCAATTCTCGGATTATGCTGACGAGTTTGAGTATCTGATTAATTCCGGCATAGCCTTGTCGGTACAAGCCATCAGCAATCCTCACTTTCCATTAGCAGAATCGGAACAGAAAAACTTGCTGAAACTTTATCTCAATGATGTAGGCTTGCTGACTTATCTGCTATACGACAAAAACATCAACGCAGTGATGCACGATGAATTAAGTGTCAACCTTGGGACCGTCTATGAGTCTGTTGTTGCCCAGGAATTGCATGCACACGGTCACACACTCCACTATTACGACAACAAGAAGAAAGGTGAAGTCGATTTTCTCATCGATGATTTCGACCACCTTGAGGCTTTGCCATTGGAAATCAAGTCTGGAAAGGATTACAAGATTCATAGTGCACTCGATAATTTCTTGGAAACACCATCATATAACATCCACAATGCAATAGTTTTTAGCAACGAACGGAATGTTGTGATGGAAAATGGAATTACCTATATGCCCATCTACTATTCGATGTTCATTAGCCGTGATGCAAATGACGACCAGCAGTATATCATACCGGAAATACCTTTACCGGAAATTTGATTGAAAGGTAATGAAACGGAAAGCATTTTTTTTGACATTCATTCAGATTATTTCAAGGAAAGCTGTTCGCTGGAATGAGTTGGAGGTAGTGTTGTCCCCCAATTCAATTTCTCGTTGAATGAAATGAACCATGCCTAATATGGCAAAATTTCCTATTTTTGCCTGAAATTTCATCACATGAGAAATTCTTCGACACCATTGGCTGAGCGTTTGCGCCCGACTTCACTGGCTGATTACATCGGCCAAAAGCATATTATCGGCGAAAATGCCGTGTTGCGTCGCGCCATCGAGATGGGGCGTGTGCCTTCCATCATCTTTTGGGGACCTCCTGGTGTGGGCAAGACCACTTTGGCTTACATCATTTCGAAGCAGGTGAAGCGGCAGTTCTTCCAGCTCAGTGCGGTCAGCAGTGGCGTGAAGGAAGTGCGCGAGGTCATCGACCGTGCGCGTATGTTGCCCGAGGCGCCGATTCTTTTCATCGATGAAATTCACCGTTTCAGCAAGTCGCAGCAGGATTCGCTTCTAGGTGCTGTGGAGAAAGGCCTTGTCACCTTAATCGGAGCCACGACCGAAAACCCGAGTTTCGAGGTGATTTCGCCTTTGCTTTCGCGCTGCCAGGTGTATGTGTTGAAGTCGTTGGAACGCGACGATTTGGAAATCATGCTGAAAAAAGCAGCCGAGGTGTTGCAGGCCGATTTGGGCAAATCGATTGTCCTGCAAGAGACTGAAGCCTTGCTGAAAATCAGCGGCGGCGATGGTAGGAAGTTGCTGAATGCCATTGAATTGGTCGTTAATTCCTTGTATGATAAAGATGAAAATGCGGCGGAATTGGTCATCACCAACGATTTTACGACGGACTGCATTCAGAGCAATCTGGTGAAATACGACAAGTTGGGCGAGATGCACTACGACATTATCTCGGCTTTCATCAAGTCCATCCGTGGCAGCGACCCAAATGCCGCCGTTTATTATCTGGCACGCATGATTGAGGCAGGGGAGGACCCGCTGTTCATCGCCCGCAGGATGCTCATTTTGTCATCGGAAGACATCGGCAATGCCAACCCGAATGCCTTGCTTTTGGCCAATGCCTGTTTCGATGCCGTCAACAAGATTGGCTGGCCTGAAAGCAGGATAATCCTTTCGCAAACAGT
>JAZQPN010000048.1:0-4878 GCA_045628585.1 Bacteroidales bacterium
CCGCAGCCAAATTCACGGCCACTGACAAACTTTTCGCACATCACCTGACCGCCAGCCGCCATTGCCTTTTCCATGGCCGGGACGAATTGTTCCATTGTCTTCACCTTCGACACGCCCACACTAGATCCGTTACAAGTCGGTTTGATGAACAAAGGCAGGCCCAATTCATCCACAATTTGCTGAGCATCATATTTTTCACCCTCATTGACCAAGACCGAAGGCGACACGTTGACATCATAGGAAGCCACCACGCGCTTGCAGAAATCCTTGTGGAAAGTCAGGGCGCAAGTGGTCAAATCGGAAGAAGTGCAAGGAATGCCCATCAGTTCGAGATAGCCCGAAAGCGGACCATTTTCGCCCGGCACACCATGAACGGCATTGAAAGCCACATCGAAAACGATTTTCTTGCCATCGACGCAGATGGAAAAGTCGTTTTTATCAATGTCGACCTTGGTTCCATCGTCCAAAAGGCCATACCAGCCTTTCTTTGAAACTACCAGAATATAAGACAGATACTTCTCAGGATTAAGGTTTTTCTTCACCACATGGGCGCTATTGACGGAAATTTCAAATTCGCCGGAATCGCCGCCGCAGATAATTGCTACGTTTTTCATATATCGTTAGATTTAAAAATTCAAAATTTAATATTTAAAAATTGGTTGTCAGTTCTCGGTTTTCAGTTTACAGTTTTCATTTTTCGGTTTGCCAAATACTGAGAACCGATAACTGAAGACTGAAAACCAACCATCAAACTTCTTTCAAGATAAAACTATCTGTTTCAACGACTTTTTTTCTTACTTTTGTCGGTTTAAATTAGCAAACAATAAAAACGCTCAAATCGAGTTTTAAATAACGCTGCAAATTTAGTAAAGTATGGGACACTTTGAGTTTTTAAAGCAAAAGAAATTCTACATTCACCTGCTGATTATCATTTTGCTGTTTTCAGTCCTTATATGGATAACATTCAGGTCGTTAGATAAATACACGCGTCACGACAAGGTTTACACGATGCCGGATTTCATCGGCCAGAACTACCTTGAAGTGCAGAAAGAATATGACCGCGACTTCAATTTCATCCTCATCGACAGCGTTTATCCGAAAGGCGAAGAGCCCGGATCGATTGTCCAGCAAGACCCTTTGCCCGACTCAAAAGTGAAGAAAGGCCGCAACGTTTATTGCATCATCGTGGCCGTGATGCCAGAAAAGACCGAGATGCCCAATCTGAAAAACCTTTCGTTGCGGCAGGCCATCGGCACGCTCGAATCAAACGGTCTGGAAGTCGACAAGCTGATTTACGAAGATTATTTCGCCAAAAACGCAGTCATTGAGCAACTTTATCAAGGCCAAATCATTAAGCCGGGAACCGAAATCGTGAAAGGCAGCAAAATCGCCTTGCGCGTCGGTTTCGGTCAGGACAAAAAGAAAATCGAGATACCGAATCTCATCGGTCGCCCGGCCGCCGAAGTCAAGCGCTTGCTGAATGTCGCAGGACTGAATCTCGGCGAAGAGTTTTTCGACGACAGCGACAGCCTGCAATACATGAAAGTGTCGAAAATGAAGCCCGGCCCAAGTTCCGCTTTGGTGGACGCAGGCACATTTGTCAACATTTGGTACCGTTCAAGCAAGAAATTCGATTTCGACAAGGAATACAAGAACCTTCTGCGCGAAGATTCCATCAGCAACGAGCCAATTTTGGAAGAACTTGAAGAAATCGAAGAAGAAGCAAAAGAAAACATAGAAACCACAGACATAGAATATGAAGACGAGTTTTAAAATAGCCGCATTAGCACTTGTTTTGGGCTTTTTCGCCCGTCAATCGCAAGCCCAGGAAATCCTGACGGGATTCCAATCCAGAGCAAAGTCCACCCCATCAGCAAAATCCGCCAAAAGTCCGGTAGTGACTTTGCCGTTTTACGATGATTTCAGCAAGTCGGCCATCTATCCCGATGCCACGAAATGGACGGATAGAAACGTTTTGGTCAACGACGGTTTCCCTGTGAATCCGCCAACGCGAAACGCTGCCACTCTTGACGTTTTAGATGCAAACGGAAGGGTTTACGACTATGCCATCAGCAATCCGTTTGTCGCCGAATATCTCACCTCGGCTCGCATCCGACTCGACTCCATTTTTGAACCCACACCAAGAGCCATCACGCCCGCCGACTCTGTTTATTTCAGTTTCTATTACCAGCCGCAAGGCAACGGAAATGCGCCCGAGGAACAAGACTCTCTCGTCTTGCAATTCGGTACCGCAACAGAAAGACAACAATTCCTTTACATTGATTACCAACAAGTTGACATTCAAGAGATTTTCGACATAATGCAAGTTGACACGCTGTTTCCAGGCGATACCGTTTGGAGTTTCGGCGGCTGCAATCCGAATCTTTTCGCCATCATCGACGACACGCTGACCCACGTCACGCAAGGCAGCATTGCCATGCCATGCGATTCCGTCTTTGAAACTGTCGCCGACACTACTTGGCACCACATTTGGAGCGTTCCCGGACAGACTTTGGAGCAATTCATGGCTGAAAACAACGGGCAATATTTCAAGCAAGTCATGATTCCAATCACCGACTCGCGTTTTTTCCGTTCCGATTTCTATTTCCGTTTCTACAACTATGCCAGCATCGTCAATTCGTTGCAACCCAGCAGCCGTGGCAATGAAGACAACTGGAACATCGACTTGGTTTACCTGAACATCAACCGCAGGAAAGACGACGGTTCCATTCCAATGTTGGCTTTTTCCGGCAAAGCGCCAAGTTTCCTGAAACGCTATCAGTCAATGCCTTATACGCAATACAAAGTCATCAACACCGCCGCTATCAGCGAAAGTTTTAATTTAGACATTGCCAATCTCGACAATCAGGAACACACCTTGAATTATTATTACACCGTCGACCAAGTCAATGGAAATCAGCATTATAAAAGAGAATTAGCTCCTGAAAACATTGCACCATACCAGCAAATCGGTTTCTTACCCTACAGTCATGAATCAGAATCAGCAGCCTGTCCATACGTCGGTCAAGCTTTCAGCATCGACCCGTTGCGCGACACGACTTCCTACATAATCCATCATTACATTTACGATTCGACCGCCATGCCGCCAATGATGGATTCCATGATTTACCGTCAAGGTTTCTATAATTATTTTGCCTACGACGACGGCACACCTGAACTCGGCTACGGCATTGAACCCGCCAACGGAAGTTTTGCCACGAAGTTTGAATTAGTCAGTCCCGATAAAATTTGCGGCGTACAACTCCTTTTCAATCACACCCTTAACGATGCCAACGACAAATATTTCGACATCGTCATCTGGAAAGAACAAAACGGACATCCTGGAGAAGAAGTCTACCGCATGAAGAACCAACGCCCTCGTTGGGAAGAACAACCCTACAAATTCAGTTATTACGAATTTGACAAGAAAACCGACATGACCGGCATTTTCTACATTGGACTCGTGCAGCAAAGCAGCGGCGTCATCAACATCGGTTTCGATTCCTCAAACGACAACAGCGAATACACGTTCTACAACGTGACCGGTTCGTGGATGCAAAGCCAATATCCGGGCAGCATCATGATGCGTCCTGTGGTAGGCGAATCCTATTATATAGGTGTAGATGAGCAAAACACAAATGCCATCAGCCTTTACCCGAACCCTGCTTCTTCAACATTGAATATCAGCGGCATAGAAGCATCAGAAATCAGCAGCATTAACATTTACGACATTACGGGCCGCAGACTTTATCAAGGTGCAGCGACAAACCAGATTGCCATTAGCGATTTCAACAATGGCCTTTATTTCATTCAAATCACGACCTTGGATGGTCAAAACTTTACTCAAAAATTCATCATCGAGAAATGAGCGAAGCCAACATTGACGAAATTTTAGAAAACGAAACCGCCGAAGAAGAAGGCGGCGAATTGTACGAACATGTCCGCATCGTTGTCGACAAAGGTCAAGCCTTGGAACGCATCGACACTTTCCTGACCAACCATATTCAGAACATTTCGCGCAACCGCGTACAAAATGCAGCCAAAGCCGGCAATATTTTGGTCAACGAAAAGGCTGTAAAACAGAACTATAAGGTGAAGCCGAATGATGTCATCAGCATCGTGTTCAGTTATCCGCCGCGCGAAACCGACATCAAGCCGCAGCAAATTCCGCTCGAAATCGTTTATGAAGATGACGATGTAATCGTAATCAACAAGCAGGCCGGATTGGTTGTCCATCCCGGACACGGAAATTTTGACGGCACCTTGCTGAACGGTTTGGCTTATCACTTCGAGCAGACCCGACAAAACGTTGAAAACAAGTTCGGTTACCTCGTTCACCGTATCGACAAGGACACGACGGGGTTGCTTTTGGTAGCCAAAAACGAGACCGCGCAAGCCATCCTTGCACGGCAGTTTTTCGAGCACAGCATTCATCGCCGCTACAACGCCTTGGTTTGGGGTGATTTCGATGAAGACGACGGCACCATTGAAGGCAACATCGGCCGCAGCGTCAACGACCGCCGCAAAATGGCCGTCTACCCCAACGGCGACTACGGCAAGGAAGCCATCACGCACTGGCACGTTTTGGAACGTTTCGGCTACGTCACGCTAAACGAATACCGTTTGGAGACTGGCCGCACGCACCAAATTCGCGTCCACTCGCAATATATCGGTCATCCGCTTTTCAACGATGCCACTTACGGCGGCGACATGATTCTGAAAGGCACGACTTTCTCGAAATACAAGCAATTCATCGACAACTGCTTCAAAATCATCCCTCGCCACGCACTGCACGCCAAGGAATTAGGTTTCGTTCACCCGACCACGGGCAAAACCATGATGTTCGTTTCCGAATTGCCCAACGACATGAAAGCCGTC
>JAZQPN010000049.1:0-2509 GCA_045628585.1 Bacteroidales bacterium
CATCGATGGCATTGTGCTGAAAGTGAACAGTTTTACACAACAGCAAATGCTTGGCTTCACGGCAAAATCACCGAAATGGGCCATAGCCTACAAGTTCAAGGCAGAAGAAGTCGAGACGGAACTTCTAAGCGTTGATTTTCAGGTCGGTCGACACGGAACGATTACCCCCGTGGCCAACCTTGCACCCGTTCAATTGGCCGGAACCACGGTGAAACGCGCCACCTTGAACAACGAAGATTTCATCCGCCAGTTCGATTTGCATTATGGCGATACCGTGAGCGTGGTGAAAGGCGGCGAAATCATCCCGAAAATCATTGGCGTCAACCTGAACCGCCGCAAGGAAGGCGTTGAACCCGTGAAATTTGTCACGCACTGCCCGATCTGCGGGGCGGAATTGGTGCAAAACGAAGGCGAAGTGGCTTGGTATTGCCCGAACGCTTTGGGATGCTCGCCGCAAATCAGAGGGCGCATCGAGCATTTCATCGGGCGCAAAGCCATGAACATCGAGAGCCTCGGCGAAGGCAAAGTCGAATTGCTTTACGAGGAAGGTCTCATCAAGGATGTTGCCGATTTATACGATTTGACATACGACAAACTATTTGGATTAGAGAAAGTTATCACCATTCAAGACGAATACAGCCTACTGCCCGTTGCGACACGAAAAGTCAGTTTCAAGGAAAAGACAGCACTCAACATACTGGATGCTTTGGAGAAATCGAAAAACGTTCCGTTTGAGCGCGTGCTTTTTGCCTTGGGCATCAAATTCGTCGGCGAAACGGTTGCCAAAACGCTTGCCTTTGCCTTGCACGACATCGACCACATCATCAATGCGAGCGTTGAAGAAATGACGCAAATCAATGAAATCGGTGAAAAAATCGCCCTTTCAGTCAGGAATTTCTTTGATGATGAACGCAACATCGAAATTGTCAACCGACTGAAAGACGCTGGTTTGCGATTTGTTGTAGAAGAAAAGCAAGTCTCTGACAAAGAGCAGGTTCTGGCTGGCAAATCATTTGTAGTGAGTGGCGTTTTCGAGCATTATTCGCGCGACGGCATCAAGGAAACCATTGAGGCATACGGCGGCAAAAACGTCAGTTCCATCTCTTCCAAGACCGATTTTGTGCTGGCTGGCGACAAAATGGGACCTGAAAAACGCAAGAAAGCCGAGAGCCTCAGTATTCCAATCATCACTGAAGCGGATTTTGAAAAAATGATTGGCGTGGAAAGACAGGAAGAATTTACCGGATTGCTGTTTTAATCATTTGTCTATGAACATTTTATTCAATAAGCCGTATGGCGTTTTAAGTCAATTCACACCCGAAGCCGGACATCAGGCGCTGAACGAATTTGGCCTGCCGCCAGGCGTTTACGCCGCTGGGCGCCTCGACCACGACAGCGAGGGTGCTTTATTGCTTTCCGACAACGGCAAACTCATCAAAAGACTCTTGGATCCGAAATTCGAGCATCCACGCACCTATCTGGCGCAAGTCGACGGACAGATTACGCCCGAAGCCGTGCGCCAACTGGCAAAAGGCGTCAACATAAAAGGCTATCACACAAAACCTTGCAAGGCTGAAATTGTATCGAAACCAGAAAATCTTTGGGAGCGCATCCCTCCTATCCGTTACCGCGCCAACATCCCGACCAGCTGGGTGCGTCTCACCCTCATCGAAGGCAAAAACCGCCAAGTGCGCCACATGACTGCTGCCGTTGGCTTTCCAACCCTTCGCCTCATCCGTGTGCAAATTGGCAACATTGATTTAGGCGAATTGCAGCCCGGCGAATGGCGCGTGGTGAATGAACGGGTGATTTAAGAAGTTAAGTAGGTGAGCAAAATAGTAGTCCGTCTCTTTGGCGGATTTTAGCAGACAGCAATAAAAAGAAGGCAATAATATACAATTTGACCTTTTTAAAACCAAAACATACAAAACCTTTCTCTACTCACCTTTGAATCTCGCAACTGCTCGATTCAAACCAGCCTTTCGGCTTTTTTCAACTAACATCTTTCGTTCTGGGTCTAAAAGTATATTATCGCCAAAAAGAAAACAACAGTTTTTCTGACGACAAACAAAAAGAGGCTCACATCCGCGAGCCTCTTTTGCTTATAACCATGTTGTCATCAATCCTGTTTGCGCTTCTTGACCAGCAGATAACCGAAGCCCAACCCGGCAAGTGCGAGGACACCACTGCCCAGCGGAACATAGTCGTTCTCCTGGTCATACTCCACATTGTGAAGCGGTATGATGGTATTGATTTCAGACGAATTCCCGGCTCTGTTCGATCCGTCTTCGTCGAATATGAACACCTGAGCCTGGCCTGCAAGCGCCAGCATCATTACGAATGTCAAAGACAATACCTTTTTCATTGATCTATTCTTTCTGTTATTCATTTCTTTCATTGCAATTCCCTCCCATCTCATTTAACGACGATTTTCTGTACTTTGGTCTGTTTGCCGTTGCTCAGGTGCAGCAGGTAGAGACCTGATGCGTAGTCCGGCAGCGTGACGTGG
>JAZQPN010000050.1:0-10623 GCA_045628585.1 Bacteroidales bacterium
AATCCTAATGAACTGATGCTCAACTGGGAACCTTCGTTCGAAGGACTTTCAAGAATGGTGTTTCCAGCCATCGATTTGACGGGCGTGGCAGGCGTTACATTTTCGTTCAAGCATTATCTCGACAATTTCCATAATCCCAGCGACCTTGGCGTGGCAACCTCTTCCGATGGCGGAGTCACTTGGAACGAATGTTGGCGCGAAAGTTTCTCAACCACAGGTATCTACACGAAAAGCCTCGATATCGCCAATGCCGATATGGGCAAGCCGAATGTGCAGTTTTGCATTTTCTATGAAGGCAACAGCATAAGCATGAACTACTGGTATTTTGATGATATCAGCATTTACACCAACACTAATTTTGACCTTGGCATCAATGTGATTAATGTGCCGGAACACATCGCTTGTGGTGACCACAGCATCGGAATGCAGGTGACCAACTACGGCATCACCGAAATCACTTCCATTGAGGCAAGTTACCAAATTGACAATCAAGAACCTATAATTGAAGTTTTCAATTTAAATATTCCTTCATTGGAAACGGCCATGTTGGATTTTGCCGCGCCAGCCAACTTTATGCCAGGTCAAAGCGTGGTGAAAATGGAACTTCTTCAAGTGAACGGAACCCATGACGACGATGCATCTGACGATGTTTTGGAAAAGGAAATCAATGTCAGCTTGGGCTTTGCAGAAAGGATACCGATGATAGAGCATTTTTCAGCATCAACCTGCTATCCATGCGTGCAGGTCAACACGGCCATGAATGAGTTTTGCGCTGCACACCCCGATAAGTTCACCTACGTAAAATATGTCACAGATTTCCCTTATCCGGGCGATCCGTATTTCACACAGGAAGGCTATGCCAGACAATACCACTATAACGTGACAGGCGTGCCACAAGTGTTTTTTGATGGTGCTGAAACGGTCTCGGCTACGCCAAATGAAGATGAGTTCAACAGTCATCACAATATGATGGCTCCTTTCGACATCCGTGGCGCTTTCCATATCGAAGGCAGCATGATATATGTTTCACTCGATGTCATGCCATACGCCGACATGGATGGTTTGACGGTTTATGTTTCTGTCAATGAGAAGACTACAACGGGAAATGTTGGCACCAACGGCGAAACCGAATTCCACCACGTCATGATGAAAATGCTGCCCAATGCTGACGGAACGCCCATGACTTTCAGGGCCGGAGAAAAAGAGCATCTTGATTTCAATTACGACATGACGGCTACTTTCGTTGAGGAAATGAACGATTTGGAAGTTGCCGTTTGGATTGAAGACTATGCCGCACATTACATCTACAACAGCCATTTCCTTTATGAAACGGAAAACTACCCTTATCCTGTTGAAAACCTGATATTAACAGAAAACGAATCAGGCGAGGAAAACCTGATGAGCGTTTCGTGGGATATGCCTTCCGACAGCAATCCAGTCGGTTACAATGTTTTTGTGAACGGCAATCTAGTAGCAGCACAAATTACCGAAACGGAATATACTTTTGCTTCTGATTTCGGCAGGTTCTATATCGTTGAAGTTCAAGCTGTTTATGATAATGATAACACATCTGTGAAACAACTTGTTACCAAAATCAACACTTGGATGATTACGGAAAACACCGCTGATGAAGTACGGCTGTTTCCAAATCCAACTCAAGGTTTTGTGTCTGTTCAGGCTACAGCGACCATTCAAAATGCTGCCGTTTTCGATATGCTGGGAAATCTGATAAATACAGTCAAAGTCAACGGCAAGACTTTTGAAATGGATTTCTCTGGTTTTAACAATAGCGTGTATTTCATCAAGTTGCAGGCAGCTGATGGAAAGAGTCAGGTTTGCAGGGTTGTGGTCACGCACTAAGGCACAATGAGAAATGACAACTTTAAAGACCAAATGATAATAAACACTAATTCAATATGAAAAAAACATTCATCCTTTTTGCCATGCTGTTTTCGGCAACACTCATGGCACAAACCCGCAATGTCATTTTGCAAGAAACTTTCGATGGCGCTTCTTATCCGGAAGGTTGGCATGTTACCCAAGACGGTTTCAGCAATTGGTCGATTGCATCAACGACCTACGCCGGCGGAACGCCTAACGAACTCAATCTCTGCTGGAGTCCTTATTTTTCATCGCCTACGCGCATGGTTTTCAATGCCCTCGACTTGACGGGCGTTTCCGCTGTCACATTTTCATTCAACCATTATGTGACGCATGTGACCCAACCTTGCACCGTTTCCATAGAAACATCCTCAAATGGCGGCAGCACCTGGAACCGCTGTTTTTCGAGAGTCGTCGATTATGACCAAATCATGCTTTATGAGGAAAGTTTCGACATCACCAATGCTGATATGGGACAACCTAATGTGCTGTTTTCCATTTATGTAGAACCTTATTTCAGCAGCACTTATTTCGATGACTGGTATTTCGACAACATTTTCATCATCGGCGAACAGAGCAGCGATGTGCTCGATTTGGGCATTAGCACCATCAATGTTGGGGATGAAATTGCCGCAGGCGACAAAACCATCGGCATGATGGTCAGGAATTTCGGCACGCTTGACATTACTTCCGTTGAGGCAAGTTATCAGATTGATGACAATCAGCCTGTTGCTGAGACTTTTTCGGTGAACATTCCGCCAATGGAAGCTGCCGATTTAAGCTTTGCACAGCTTGCCAATCTTGCTCCGGGCAATTATGCTTTGAGTCTGGAAATCCTCAGCGTGAATGGCACCACCGATGATGACACCGGCGATGACCATGCTGAAAAAGACCTTGCCGTCAATTTGGGATTTGCTCAGAAAACACCTTTGTTAGAAGTGTTTTCTTCATCGAATTGTGAACCTTGCGCCCCGCTTAATGCCGAAATGCAGGCACTTTGCGATAACAATCCGGGTAAATATTCCTACGTGAAATACTGCATGAATGTTCCATACGACCCTTATTATTCGTTCGATGTCACCCTCCGTGGCAACCATTTGCCGCCTCACCGCGACGTGCCTTTTGCCCCGTTTGTCTATATGGATTGTGAAGGTTTTATGAATTACGCACCTACACAAGAGGCTTTTGACGTGCATTACAATACGCTTTCGCCAGTCGAAATCCGAGGTGCTTTTCACACCGAAGGCACAATGGTCTTTGTTTCCGTCGACCTCATGTCGTACATGGATTTGGTGGGTGCAACGGTTTATGTCTCTGTCAACGAAAAGATTACGAGAGGAAATGTCGGTTCTAATGGCGAGACGGAATTTCATCACGTCATGATGAAGATGCTGCCCGACGGCAATGGCAAGCCGATAAACCTCAGTCAAGGCGAAACCCTGCATTTGGATTACGACTACGACATGTCGACGACTTTTGTCGAGGAAATGGACGATTTGGAAGTAGTCGTTTGGGTGGAGGAACCTGGCGTGGAAAATGCGCTGAACAGCCATTTCATGTATGAAACCACCGAACATCCTTATCCTGTTGAAAACCTTATTCTTGCGAAAGATGGAACGACTTTCAAGGCATCGTGGAATGTTGCAGAAGGTGCCAATCCAACGGGCTATAATGTCACGCTGAATGGTGCTTTGGTCGTTGAAAACGGTCCGGCTACTGAATATGTTTTCACCGAAGAAAGCGGTAAATTCTATGTCGTTGAAGTTCAGGCGGTTTATGGAAATGATATAGTTTCCGTAAAACGCATCATTACGAGTTACGAGATTTTGGCGGTTGCCGAAAACGAAGCCATGGATTGCAAGGTATTTCCAAATCCTACGCACGACTACGTTTCCGTTCAGACTATCGAAATTATCCAAAATGCAGCCGTTTTCGATATGCAAGGAAATCTGATAAATGCAGAGAAAGTCAACGGCAATTCTTTTGAAATGAATTTCGCTGATTTTGACAATGGCGTGTATTTCATCAAGTTGCAGGCAACTGACGGAAAGAGTCAGGTTTGCCGCATCGTTGTCACGCATTAAAACCTTATTTTTGCGCAAAATTTCAAATTATGAATCAACAAGCACTTTATCCGATAATTCAACTGAAAAAAGGTAAGGACGAGGCCGTGCGTCGTTTTCATCCTTGGGTTTTTTCGGGTGCCATTGCATCGGCTGCCGAAAACCTGCAAGCTGGTGATACTGTTACCGTTACCGATTTTCAGGGCAATATTTTAGGGACAGGTTTCTGCGAATCGGACAGCATTGCCGTCAAGATGCTCTGCTTCGAAAACCGCAAGATTGACGAATGGTTTTTCCTTGACCGTCTCAGCAAGGCCTTTGAAGCCCGAAACACCATGAATCTCACTGACAATCAGCAGACAAACTGCTATCGCCTCGTTCATTCCGAAGGCGATGGTTTGGCCGGACTGATTATCGACATTTACAACAAAACCGCTGTCGTCCAAGCACAGACCGAAGGCATGGCCTTACATCTGAAAGAAATTGTGCGCGCTTTGAAACTCATCCCCAACCTGAAACTAGATGCCATCTACAACAAAAGCGCCGAAGCCATGCAGCGCATGGGTAAGGATGATGTGGTAGAAGATGGTTATCTTTTCGGCGAAAAAGCCGATGAAACTGTGCTTGAAAACGGCAGCAAGTTCCACATCGACTGGGAAGAAGGCCAAAAGACAGGCTTTTTCCTCGACCAGCGCGACAACCGCGACTTGGTGCGCCAACTTGCCAAGGACAAAACCGTGCTGAACGCTTTCGGCTACACGGGCGGTTTCTCAGTCACTGCTCTGAAAGGCGAAGCCAAAAAAGTCGTGACCGTCGATGCCTCGAAAAAAGCGATTCTGGCAGCCGAAGACAATCTGGAACTGAACGGCTACTCTAAAGAAGAAAACCCTTGCGTGGTGGCCGACATGAAGGATTTCTTGCAAGAAATGAAACAAGATGAATTCGACCTTATCATCCTTGATCCGCCAGCCTTTGCCAAGCGACATCAGGACAAGCACAAAGGACTTTCGGGCTATCGTTACATCAATGCGGAAGCCATCCGCAAGATTGCCAAAGGCGGAATCTTGTTCACTTTCAGTTGTTCGCAAGCCATCGACAAGGCCGCTTTCCAAAGCGTGGTCACTGCCGCCGCCATTGATGCAAAACGCAATGTGAGAATACTTTACCAATTATCGCAGCCCGCCGATCATCCGATTAACATCTTCCATCCAGAAGGCGCTTATCTGAAAGGCTTGGTGTTGCTGGCCGAATAATGGGCTTGGCCCATAAACTAAAAAAGCGGAACGCAAAATGATTTGCGTTCCGCTTTTATTGTATTGTATTTCAGTTATTTATCTTCCACTAAGGAATGAACCTGGTTTTTTCGACCGTATGGCGTTTAGTTTAACAGGTGTTGCTTTTGCATCATTCGGAAGTCGCACTAAAAAAGCCTTTTCGACAAAACTAATTTCATATTCATTGGTATAGATAAATGTGCTGTCGGTAAATTCAAGAATACTCATCCTGAAAGATTGGCCATCATTCATATTCATAAAAAGTGTAGAATCCAAGTCGTCAAGATGATAGGTGAAAGTTTTCACAATTGTCGAATCGGGGCAAATAATGGTATCATATAAATACGTCTCTGGATTCCAGATGCAAATCGTGTCATGGCTTCTGTCGCGCAATTCACCGGTATTGTTTTGCCAAAAGATTAAATCAACGCCGCCTTGTGGATCTCCTGGAATCATATTGAAGGTTTCCATTGAGGCTTCAATTGGATTGCCTGCATAGTCAATATTGTAATATTCGATTTTCTCTACGCCCCAAAAACCCCAAAACAGACTGTCGCACAATGTTATTATGGGAGAGATTGTGTCAATAGGAGGAACTGTATCTATCGGATTAACCAAGGGGATAGAATCAGAGGATCCAATCGTATCTGACGTATCAGCAGGATTGACGGGGACAACAAGAATGGGTTCAGGCTTGCAGGAAGCCAAAATCATACCTATTGTCAAACATAGTACTATTAAATCTACTTTTTTTATCATTAATAATTGCTAATTAACTATTTGCAAACAAAAACTTTAAAAAATTCGGTTTAAAAATACTCATTTGTCCATGAGACGTTCATTGCCGCACTATTGATTTAACCCTCCTCCGAGGAAAGCACCTGGTTTTCTTGGGTGTTTTACACTTTGTTTGCTTGGTGCGGATTTGACGTCAGAAATGCGTCTCACAGTGGCACGCTCAACATAGTTTGTGGCATATTCGTTTTCATAAGTGAAACCGTTTGCCGTCAAATTGCTGATTTTCATCATATACGGACGGTTGTGTTCTGGCGTGATGTAAAGCGTCGAGGTCTTTTTTTCGTAGGTGTAATTGCTGATGACGGTCACAAATGTGGAATCGGGACAAGGGATAACCGTTTGATAGGTCTGATGGACACTGTCGTAATCATCATACAAAGAATCTATTGCACGATCGCGGATTTCTCCCGTGTTATCCGCATTGAACACCAAATCAATGCCGTCGTTTGGATCGCCTGGCGTAAACGTGAAGGTTTCAATTGAGGCTTCGATAGGGTTTCCTGCATAATCGATATTGTAATATTCGATTTTCTCTACGCCCCAAATTCCAACGAATGGATTGTCTTTTTTGCCGCATGATGCCAAGAAGAGCATGGCTATGGCACAAATTGCTACTAATTTTACTTTTTTCATCTATTTATTTGTTAATCAATTCTTTTCAGGAAAAATCTTTCAAAAAACGGTGTGGTTTCCGAAACTTTGTTGGTCCATGAAGCTACCATTGCCGTATCGTCGAGTTGCTCGATGTCGAAAACCGCACGATTTTCATCAAGTGCTAAAACACTTTGGTAGATAAGATATAACATGCCTGGTGCTTCAATCACAACTTGTTTGTTTTCTGCATCGTAAGTATAACTGCAATTGAATTTCTTAATCAAAGCAGGACTGTCGTTAAGCCAAAGTTTGCCAGAACCGTCTTCGTTGAAAAAGACTTCTATTCCCTTGTCAGGGCCCACTTCGTATGGGATAGTGTCCCAATTTTCAAAGCCAAGTGAATCGCGGCAGCTGACATATTGCTCGCAGCCCCAGTGCCCTACGACGGTTGGAAGGCTTTCCCCTGGCGTGTCAGGTTCGATAGGTTTTTCTTTCTTGCAAGCGGTAAATGCCACCAAAACAAGCATGGCAACCGCAAATCTTACTATTGATACTTTTCTTTTCATAACTAAAAATCTTTGCAAAGATATATATTTTCAAATATCGCGCCAAAAATCTTTAAAATAAGAATTATTTTTCAATCGGAACAAAATGATGATGATGGCTTTTGGCCATTGGCTTCTGGCACGCTTTATCATTAATTGAACAATCAAAGCCAGTAGCCAAAAGCCCGTGATAATTATGTGTAACTCCCCTTATTTTTCAGAAACTTTTCCCTAATTTTGCACACCAAATTTTAAACTATGCACAGAAAACCATTCCTTATCATATTTTTTTCCCTGATTTCGGTTTTTGCCTCAGCGCAAGACACCATCACCGTCATGCAGTACAATTTGCTGGAATACGGCAACTACAACAGCGGCTGGGCAAGCTGTTTCGAGACCAACAACAACACGCAGCAAAAAGACGAAGACATCCGCACGATATTGAAATATGTGAAACCTGACATTTTCACCGTCAACGAATTTGGCGCGTCCGATGCCATTTGCAACGATTTTTTGCGGCACAACCTGAACACCGAAGGCGTGAATTACTGGAAATCGGACAACCGGATTAATTATGCCAACAGCAACATTATCAATCATATATTTTACAATTCAAACAAGTTCGGGCTGAAAAAGCGCGTCGCCTTGCGCACCGAGCCGCGCGATACCGACATCTACGAATTGTATTGCAAGACGGCAAGCCTTGCGGCTGGCGACACCATAAAACTGATTTGCGTGGTGGCGCACCTGAAGGCAGGCATGAATTACGAAAGCTCAAGACGGGCGCAATTGCAGACTGCAATGGATTACATCTACCAGCATTATCCCGAAGATAACGTGCTGATTATGGGCGATTTCAACATGTATTCCTCGGCAGAGACAGGCTATCAGCTTTTGACGCGCACATACAATCATTCGGAAATCTGTTTCGTCGACCCCTTGGAATCTGTTGGTGGCGTAGGCCCGTGGAATGAAAACGAAAATTATGCACAATATCACACCCAGGCCACGGCCAGCTGGATTGACAACGACTGCCGCTCGACGGGCGGCATGGACGACCGTTTCGACTTCATACTCATGGCCGACGAAATCGCTTTCGGCTATCACAACATCCGCTATGTGCGCGATTCCTACAAGGCCGTCGGCAACGATGGAAGGCATTTCAACCAATCCATCAATCAGGGCAATAACAGCTCGGCACCTCAAGACGTGATTGAAGCCGTTTTCGATTGCTCCGACCATTTGCCCATCACGATGAAACTGGCCGTAACAGCGTGTTTGGATGTCGATGAAAGCGTATTGATGCCCGAATACAATGCTTCAATTGCGCCAAACCCCGCATCGGATGCCGTCAACATCTGTTTCTTCAACCGCTTTGACGGAATGATGAATTTCGACATTTATAACATTCAAGGTCAATTGGTTGAGCAGCAATCGGCTGGTTTTGCAAGAGGAAACCAATTGCATCAGATGGACATCAGCCATTTGGCAAAAGGATTCTATATGTTACGGATTTACAACGAAAGCCTCCAGACCGAAACTTTGAAACTGATTGTAAAATAACAGATTTTGATTTTGCATAAGTAACGCTTAAAATAATATGTTGTAACACATCCAAACATTAGCCATTGTTTTCTTGGTGAACGCAAATTGCCACAAATTATCATAAATTAGCGTGAATTACTTGATATACATCTAATTATATATTTAATGTTTTATGATTCATTTACGATAATTTGTGTTTAGCGAAGCAATAAAAACTGTTTTCGTTACAGAGTATTTTTAATTCTCTCTAAGTTGAAAAAAGTTGCGAGAGGCAAAGGCGGATAAACAAAAGTTTTATAGGTTTTGAATGTTTTGGTTATAAAAAGGTCAAATCGTATATTATTGCCTTTACAAATTTGCTCTGACAAGTCCCCGCAACTATTTTGCCGGCATTTTTTGCTGGCTTCTTTATTTTCGTAAAATCAATCAACTTTATGTTTCCATAATGGAAAAACCTTTATTTTAGCACCGTGAATGAATAGACTATAATAAATAATTCAATTCATCATATTGGTTATCTATGATTTAAATAAATATTCCTATGAAAAAAACATTCCTTTTTGTAACTTTGCTGCTTTCTATGACCTGGTCTTTTGCCCAGTCACTGGTGATGCTTCCCGCAAATAATCAGCAACAGCTCAACTCGCTTTTTCTTCGTTCCGATTTGACCATCCATTATTATAACGATGATTTCGTTGTGGCAACAGCTGAGAAGCAGTCAACGGACATGTTTGTCTTGGACGAAAAAGCCTTCTCTGATGGAAACTATTATCTGGTTTATTGTCAGAAAGACGCACAGGAAAACTATTTGAAAGGCAAGACATTCAAAGTGCTATACAGTGATAATAACAGAATGATTGTCAAGGCAAAGGGAACAGAAATGATTCCGGCCCATAACGATGGTTTGGTGGCCATCACTAATAGAGAAGCCCGTCTTCCGCGAATGACCCGCGACTTTCCGAATGTGACGGAAGAAAACCCTGACATCCGTTTTGTTTTGGAACAAGTCTCGCAAGATTCCATGTATGCTACGGTCGCTTTTTTACAAGCATACCGCAACCGCAAATGGAACACGGAAAACGCTTTTGCCGCCTCCGATTGGATAAAGAGCCGTTTCGATGATATGGGGTTGGAAACAGAACAACAAACATTTACTTTCAGTGGTCAAAATGCGGCTCCAAATGTCATCGCCATTCAGCGCGGAACATTGTATCCTGATACCTACGTCGTTTGTGGCAGTCATTTGGATTCCTATTCGTATGATACAGAATGTCCGGGTGCCGACGACAATGCTACGGGCGTGGCAAGCGTGCTGGAATCGGCACGCCTGCTTTCGCAATACGATTTTGACTACAGCATCATTTATTGTGCCTTTGGCTGTGAAGAAATGGGATTGGTGGGCAGCAATGCCTATTCGACCCGTTGCCGTCAGCAAAATATGGACATCATCGGTTATTTCAATAACGACATGAATGGTTATCTCTATGGAAATGAGGTTCATATCCATCAGATTTATCCGAATTCATCAGAACCTTGCGGTGCTTTCTATAGAAACGTGGGTCGGGTTTATTTTCCGGAAATGGTCATCGAAAAGAAGAACTTCTCGGCGGGCGACTCCGACCACACTTCATTCAATCAGAATGGCTATCAAGGCATTTATCCTTTCGAGGATGTCAACCATTACAGCCCTTACATCCATACATTTGCCGATACCATAGGATTGAGTGTAAACAGCTGGCTGATGCCTCAGCGCTATTGCCAGATGAATATCGCTTGTTTGGCCGAAGTGGCTGGCATGCACAAAAGAGGTCCTGTCGTCTTGAAATCTTTCGAGATTTCAGATGAAGGCAATCAGAACGGAAAGATGAATCCGGGAGAAAACATCTGGGTGACGGTGACCGTTCAAAATGTTTTCGATTATGC
>JAZQPN010000051.1:0-21679 GCA_045628585.1 Bacteroidales bacterium
ACGGCGGATGTGCTTTTCGTTGAGGCCCTGACCATCGTGCAATGGTTCAATCCTGCCATGCGCTGGTACAAGCGCGAATTACAGAACCTGCACGAATACACCGCCGACCGCGATGTTCTGGAAAGCGGTGCGGCACGCAACGACTATATGATGCTGATTTTGCAGCAGTGCACGGCTGGAAATTTCAGTACACTTGGTAATAATTTCAGTTTCAACCTCACAAAAAAAAGAATTAAAATGATGACACAAGAATGTAAAATGAAAGGTTTGCTCTGGCGCGTTTTGGGCGTTCTGCCAGTGGCTGCCATGCTGCTTGTCGCCAATGCGAAGGTGACGGCACAGGAAAAAACAGAAGTTCCTCCAACCGAGGAAAAGGAGGATTTGGACATTTTCAAATTATCAATTGGTTCTGATGATGGTAGCGGTGCTCCCATCGAATACAGCGACCACGTTTTAACCATTGATCCCGAACGAATTGAGCTCGACGGTCTTGAAGTAGGCGATACGGTTTCGATTGCAGGTTGTCAATTTACGCAGACCGAAAAACTAGATTCAATTACGGGTAAAATGGTAAAAGGGCTACAAATCATCAATCCTAAGTCAAGTGCGATTCATTTCACCGATTTGGGTAATAACAAGTTTCAAGTGACTATGCGAAACACCGACAGCATTTATGAAGTCGTTGAAGACATGCCTGAATTTCCTGGCGGAATGTCGGCATTGGTGGATTTCATGAGCAAAAACGTGAAATATCCTAAGAGCGCCATTGACAACAATATAGAAGGCAAGACTTTCGTTGAGTTTGTCGTTGAAAAAGACGGTTCGGTGTCAAATGTCAGGACGAAAAAGGGCTTCGACAAGGATTGCGATGCCGAAGCCGAGCGCGTGGTGAAAGCCATGCCGAAATGGACACCGGGAAAGGTCGGCGGCGAAGCCGTCAGGGTGAGTTTCGTTTTGCCGGTTGCTTTTCAGTTGAACGCCAAACAGAATGAAATGCAGTTGGTTTACAGTCAGGTGGATGGTGGCTGGAAGCAAAAACCATACGGCAACCAAAAGAAAATCCAATCCTTCGAAGATTTCAAGACCTTCGTTATTGACGAAATGAATTATCCGTCACAAGCCTTGGAAAAGAAAATCCAGGGCAATGTTACCTTTGAGTTTGACGTTAAAAACGGCATGGTTGCAAATGCAAAGATTATCAAAGGTTTAGGTTACGGCATTGATGATGAATTGCTGCGTGTGCTGAAATTATCAGCCGAGTTTGATAAGGCTATGGAAAAGCATTACGGAAACAACACCATCAAATTCAGTCTTAGAGAAGATGGAAAAACCATGGTAAGAAGCATCAATTGGGACGGATTCAAGAAATCAACGGCAGAATTTGATGATGAAAACAAGGCAACCGATGATGAAACCTTCCAAATTGTTGATCAAATGCCTGAATTTCCGGGCGGTGAAAAAGCCTTGCTGAATTTCATTGCAGAAAATGTCGTTTATCCTCAATCGGCCAAAGACAAGAACATTTCCGGTCGTGTTTTCGTCACTTTCGTCGTTGAGAAAGACGGCAGCGTTTCAGATGTGAAATTGTTGCGCGGCATCGGCAAGGAGTGCGATGCGGAAGCCATGCGTGTAGTGAAAGCCATGCCGAAATGGAAACCCGGCATGGATGAAGGCAAACCTGTCAGGGTTTCTTACGCTCTCCCGATTCATTTCAGATTGGACGACAATGGAAAAAGAAGCGAATATGACGTTGTGGAAAAAGTTGAAAACAAAATTGTTGTTGACCATGATGCTGATCCAATACCTTCGCAACAGTCAAAGACCGATGGTGAAACCTTCCAAATTGTCGAGAAAATGCCTGAATTTCCGGGCGGCGAAAAAGCCTTGCTGAATTTCATTTCCGAAAACATAGTTTATCCGCAAAGCGCCAAAGATAAGAACATTTCGGGGCGTGTGTTTCTCAGTTTCGTGATTGATAAAGACGGCAGCGTTACCGATGTGAAAGTCATGCGCGGCATCGACAAGGAATGTGATGCGGAGGCCATGCGTGTTGTGAAAGCCATGCCGAAATGGAAGCCGGGCATGAATGAAGGCAAACCTGTCAGGGTTTCGTATATGCTTCCGATTAGTTTCCAGTTGAAGGATGACGCAGGAAAAGGAAAATAGATTCTCATTTGATTGAGATTAAAAGGATAAGTAACTATTCAAAATTGAACTACATTATAAAGGACACGGGATTTCGAGACTGCGAGGCTTCGGGATGCCGGTATGCCTCGTAATCTCGCATTCCCGTGACCTCGATGCCTCGTTTTCAATATGTAAACTAATTTTAATCACCAACTTAGGAAATGAAAAACTTGCGCCGGCATATCATCCCGTTTTTGATGCTCATTTGCGGCATGGCAAACGCCCAGTTTCTCGATGAAGACTATGTTGCGATTGACGAAGCGAAGTTCCTTGTTTGTTACGATTTGACTTATTTGGAAGACACAACGGCAAGCCAATTCCGCAACAGGGAGCAAATGGACTTGTTCATCGGCGACAGCCTTTCGTTGTTCATCAGCCACAATTTGTACAGAAACACTTTGATGAAACGGCAGAAACAGAAGGAAGGATTGTTGGACGAATGGCTTCAGAGCGAAGAGTCGTTTTCTTATCTTTCGCGATTCAAATATCGGATTTTCAAGAATTTGAAGAAACAAAATGCCAAGGTAACAGATTATGTCTTTCTGACGGGCTATTTCCAATATGAGGAAGATCTGGACAGTTTCGATTGGGAAATACACGATGATACCGTTTCGGTAAACGGTTTCTTGTGCCAAAAGGCTACCTGCCGTTATGGAGGCCGCAATTGGGAAGCATGGTTTGCCGAAGAACTGCCGTTTGGCGACGGTCCATATAAGTTCTGCGGTCTTCCGGGGTTGATTTTGCAACTACGCGATACGAAAAAGCATTATTGTTTTGACTTTTTTTCGATTGAGGTTGCGAGTTCCGAAACGAAAATAGAATGGGAGTTGCACGACTATGCCAGCACTTCGAAAATGCAGTTTTTCAAAGTTGAGGATGAATTGCGTGAAAATATCATAAGCCATTTTGATGCTTTGACTTCGGGAGAAGTTCAAAAGAAAATAAACGGCGTCATGCAATCCCGCAACAACCCTATTGAATTGGAAAGAAAATGAGTGGAAACGACTTGTGATTTTTAAAAGGAATATAAATAATCACATGATAATCAGAAACATGAAGAAATTACTTATAATCTTATCCATCTCGTTATCATTCCCGATGTTCTTGCGGGCACAAAATTTTGTGTTTAGCGATTACTACGATTCTATCGCCCGCCCCAACTTGCAGGTGCTGTATCAGATGACTTATCACGAAGATTCAACCCAGATGGAAAGATACGATGAAGAAATGTCGGTTCTTTTGCTTGGAAACAAGATTTCAGCGTTTCAGAGTTATGGCAGTTTCCGCCTGACGCAACTCCAACGCAAAAGGTCGGAAGAAGGACGTTGGAACGATTGGTATCTGAGTGAGTTGAGCGATTTCACGACGCGGTTCATGTATACGATATACAAAAACTTCCCGAAAGGGAAGATTACAGTCACCGATCATGTTTTTCTGACAGGAAACTTTTTGTACGAAGAAGATATGGATTCTATGGATTGGAACCTGATGGACGACACTTTGCGCATAGAAGACTATCTTTGCCAGAAAGCGGTATGCCGTTTTGGAGGCCGTGTCTGGACGGCTTGGTACACCGACGAACTTCCGTTTAGCGATGGGCCTTATAAATTTCACGGGTTGCCAGGTCTAATACTTAAAGTTTCTGATGCCACTGGCAGTTATTGTTATGAGTTTGTCAGCATCGAGGTTCCCGACCCAAAGGTCAACATTGTGTGGAACTTAAACGATTACACAAAAACCACGAAAAAAGGTTTTTTTCATGTGGAAGATGAATGTCGGGAGAATATCATAAGCCATTTCGATGAACATACGGGCATAGAAGCCCAGCGAAAAGCCTTTGGTGTCATGCAATCCCGCAACAACCCTATTGAATTGGAAAGGAAATGAAAAACTTGCGCTGGCATATCATCCCGTTTTTGATGCTCATTTGCGGCATGGCAAACGCACAGACGGTACTGACGGGTCATGTCGTCGATACTACGGACAGCCCTTTGCCTGATATTAAGGTGCTGGCTTACAAGGCCAACAGCCGCATCATAGTTGCCTACACCGCAACCGACATCAACGGTGCCTACATCTTGAATGTCAGCACCGAAGCCGACAGCCTCGATTTGGCAGTCAACTCCATTTTCTTTGAACGGAAGAAAAAAGCCATTGCCAACCGCAGCCAGACCGTCAATTTCAAGTTGCGCGAAGAAGTACAGCAACTGAAAGGCGTCAGCGTCAAGGCGAGACCCATTGAGCAACGCGGCGACACTTTGGAGTATTTTGTCGGCTCTTTCGTGCAGAAACAGGATAACAGCATCGAAGATGTGCTGAAGCGGATGCCTGGCATTGAGGTTGAAGACAACGGAAAAATCACTTATCAGGGTCTGCCCATTCAAAAATTCTATGTGGAGGGCATGGATCTCATGAGTGGCAATTACGCTCAGGTGAGCAAAAACCTGCCGCATCAGTCGGTGGCCTCGGTTGAGGTGTACGAAAATCACCAGCCTATCAAAATGCTTGAAGACCGTGTGAGTTCCGAACAGGCTTCCATCAACATCAAACTGGCAAATGATGTGGCGGTAACGGGTTCGGGAAAAGTGAGTCTCGGCGCGGCTCCTTTCCTTTGGAATGTCAGCCTCACGCCCATGCTTTTCTCCAGCAAGACACAACTTTTGGCTTCCTACAAGACCAACAACACTGGCGACGACTTAACGATTTACACCTATCAGCAAGACTATGGCAACATGGCAAGCGACCGTCCTGCGCCATTGGGCGAAGTCTTGAGCATCAAGTCGGCACAAACGCCGCTTTTCAATGCGCACCGCTATTTGGACAATTGCACGCATTTAGTCAATCTGAACGCACTTACGCCTGTCAATGAAAAAATGCAAGTACGTGTCAACTTGTATTATCTCAATGACTTGCAGAAGCAATCGGTCAGTCAGAAAAGCACTATGTTTCTTGCCAACGACACGATTTCGTACACCGAGACCATGCACAACCGTTTCCGCGACAACCGTCTTTTCGGCACTGTGACACTCAATCGCAACGACAAAAACTGCTATTTGGACGATAAATTGAATTTCTCGCGGCAATGGGACAATGCTTCGGGTAATCTGTCAAACAACGGATTGAAAATCAACGAAATGCTTCAAACGCCATCGGCAACGGTCACCAACGATTTGCGCCTTGTTTTTCCCGTTGGCAAGCATCTTCTTGACTTCACATCCTACATCGGTTACGGGCAAACGCCACACACTTTGGAAATCGAGCCTGTTCCATTCGCTGATTTGCTGAACGACAGTGCCTTATATGCCAAAGCGATGCAGTCGTTGAAAAGCACACAGTTTTTTGCCGACCATGCTGTCAGCGGAATTTTTTCCATCAAAAGGCTGACCTTCCGACCAAAGGTAGGTTTCCTTTGCGTTGAGAGAAACATCCGTTCCCAACTGTCGCTTTGCGATAGCATAAAGGCTTGGCAAAGTCCGACGGCGCCCGATGCGCAAGTCACGCATAGCAACGTAAAGCCTTATCTGACAACGGAAATCGAATATAAATTCAGGCGTTTTTCGGCATCGTTGGATTTGCCGGTTTATTTCCAGCAATTGGAGGTGAAAAGCGAAAACGGCACTGGCGACCGTCTGGCCAAACTGTTTTTCAACCCTGCAATTTCGGCACGGCTGAAAGCAGGCAATTTCTGGACGTTCAATTCTTCCGTCCACTGGAATCATTTTGCCGAAAACTTTGATTCGTGGCTGGATACTTACATTTTGACTGATTATCAAAGTCTTGTGTTAAGAAATGTACCGATTTCCGTTTCAAATTCCTTGACGGGCAACGTTGGGTTTCAATTCAAGCAGCCTTTCATTTCGCTCAATGCCGACCTGCATTATGGCATCGGGCGTACCCATTCCGAAATGATGTACAGCTACGAAATCGGCGAAGGCGGAACAACGCGGCTGCAAGCCTTCATCATGCCCAACGACCGCATTCATCAGACGGTGCAAGGCAATGTCAGGAAATATTTTTCCGCTTTGCGCACCACCATTGGCTTGAAAGGCACGCTGCTCGATATGCGCGGCGTTACCTTGGTAAACGGCAGTCTGTTGAACTCGCAAAACGTTTCATACAGTCTTTCGCCCAACATCATGCTGAAAGCCACCAATTGGATGAACATTGACTATTCGTTGAATTTCAACGAGATACTTTCTTATATTGATAATCAATCTCGTAGTCAAATCAAATACTGGAGGCATTTTGCCAACATTTATGTCTTTCCAGCACGCAATCAGGATTTGAGCCTAATGGCGGAATATTACCGCCATCAGGGACAAAACTATTTCTTTATGGATTTCAGCTACACTTACATTTTTGCCAAGCCAAAACTCGACCTTGAACTGCGTTGGAACAACATTTTCAACAGCCGGCAATATGTTTCGTATTATTCAGGTTCTTTTTCGGTTCAGGAAACCATTTACCAATTGAGGCCAACGGAAGTGACTGTGGCTGTAAAATTTAGGTTTTGATAGAACTCAAATTAGAAAAACACGCTTGAGGCGGATTGACACGGAAAGTAAAAGAGGTCAGGCGTAAATCTTTGCCTAAACTTTTAGACTTCTGGACTGAGAAAATGCAGGAAGCAAATTTTGTTTGTCCAAGGAAACGAGCAGTTGCGAGTTCCCAGATGCTCAGAAAATTTTATCAAGGTTTTGAAAGTTTTGTGAAATCAAAAAAACATGTCTCTCTTTTTTATAATTTTGCTGAAAATTAATTGCAAATGAAAACGATTGAAAAGACACTTAACTGGTTGATTTTAGCAGCATTACTTGCCGTTATTGCAGTCTGCATTTTCAGAACGGAAAAACGCGATTCCAAGGAAGGCCTTCCAAGCATAGAAGTTTCGGAAATTCAGGATTTGTTTCCCGAAGCCCAGCAACTCCAGTTTTTAGACACTTCCTATTTCGCTGTCAAAAACACTGAAAACGAAACGATTGGAACAGTTTTGCTTTCATCGCCCTACTCCGACCACATCAAAGGCTATGCAGGAAAGACCCCTTTGCTCATTGCTCTTGATAATAATGGTAAAATAATGAAAATCAAATTGTTGGCAAACCAGGAAACGCCGGGGTTCCTTAAAAACGTTATCAAAGCTGGCTACCTTGAGTCGTGGAACGGCCTTTCGGCTGACGAAGCCTTGCAGAAAAACGTCGATGCCGTCAGCGGCGCGACCTATTCATCGAAAGGCATCCAGAACAGCCTGAAAGCGAGACTGGCTGTCGTGGCAAGACAAAACATCGTTGAAACCACCGACAACAGCGCACTTTTGCCAAACATCTTCATTCTGATTGTCGTCATCTTAGCATTGGTTTGCTTTTTCAATCCTCAGAAGACCAAAACCTTACGGCTTATCACCTTGTTGCTTTCCATTGGAATCATTGGCTTTTGGCGCAATGCTTCAATGTCGTTGCTGAAATTCTACAGCTGGCTCACAAGCGGCATTTCATGGCCTTTGGAATGGGTGCTCATCGTGATTTTCGCCTTGGCGGTATTGCTGCCTTTGCTCACGGGAAAAGCCTTCTACTGCACCTATCTTTGCCCGATGGGCGCCTTGCAGGAAATGGCCGGAAAAGCCTGCAAAAAGAAAGTGAATCCTTCAAGAAAAGTGACAACCGTTTTGCTTGTCATCAGGAAACTGTTTTTGCTCACCTTATTAATATTGGTTGCGGCAGGCACAGCCATCGATTTGGCTTTTGCGGAGCCTTTCAGCGTGTTCAGCGTAAAGAGCATCAGCGTGTTCAGCATTGTTTTTGCCATCGTTGTGCTGATGGTTTCGCTTTTCATCAACCGCGCATGGTGCCGTTTCCTCTGCCCGACGGGATTGCTTTTCGATTTGGTGCGTCATATAAGGGCAAAAAAATAGCCCAAACGGATAAAAAGCCGAATGTTTCCTTGGTTTTCTCTGATTTTTTGATACTTTTGCAGATTCAAATTTCAAACAATTAATCTTTACAAAATTATCGCGTATGAAAAAAGGTTTTTTAAGTCTTCTTACAGGTCTTTTCCTGTTCGCTTTTGCAAGCAACTCACAAGCTTATGAATTGAGTGACAGATTGTTAAACTCAGGCAACGACAATCATGCCTCACTCTCCATGGCTATGGCGAATAATGCAGCCTCGGGAAAAGTGGCATTCAACTGCTATATTACAACGGATGCCATCAGTTTGGGCGCATCCCGTTATCCCGGACAAGGGAATTTATTCATTATGAACCCCATATCTTTACATGGTTCGTTTGGTGTACGTTTTCATAGTTTTTATGTAGGCTATTCCGTTGGCTTTAACCTGTCGCTTCTTCCAGATGTTCCTTATCATGATTACCATTTGTTCACAAATATTCATCCTTTTACAATTGATGCGAAATACTTTATTCCAACGGGAAGCAGCAGCCTATCTCCTTTTGTGAATCTTAAATTAGGCGCTGCAATTAGTGCAGATTTCGGTTCAACTGGCGGATGGGAATTTATTCGTAGTGATTATCCAGTTACAATGGGCCTTAACGGAAGTGTTATCGTAGGTTGTGAATTTGGAAGATTCGTGCTGGGCACTGGAATAGAATTGCACGGCGCACAAACAGGAGAATCGTTTGAATGGGAAGGTTTTGATCCATTCGATGCGACCTACCATGCTACCACATTTGTCATCCAAGCTGGTGTCAGAATCGGTAAAACCGTGAAATAAGAAAGCACGTGTATCGTGCTGAAATCCGGAAGTCATGTTCATGGAAAACCTGAACCACCGAGTTTTTTTGACATGACTTTCCGTAGATTATTTCTTTTGCATGAACCGAATCAATCTATAGGTTTATTTCTGATTTTGGTATGATATTTGTTTCATTTCCAATGTTATTAAATTGGAATTGAAATGAAGAAACTACTGTTATCACTCGCATTGCTGCTTTCCATCAGCTTGACAATCAATGCACAAAGCATAAAACGGCCTAATCCGAATCATCGCCGTCATCATGTCGAATATGTGAAGCCGGCGCCACCCCGTCATGTTCATCAAATGCCTGATTATGTTGGCGAATTGCGTTTCCATGCAATGGGTTCCATAGCTCCAGGCAGCATCGTGCAGATGTTCCGCCGTTACAATCCGAACAGTTTTATGGTTGGCGGAATGTTTGAGTATCAGGCTGGCAGAGCGGTTTCGCTTGGCATTGGCGGTGAGTTTTACGGCAGCTATTGCAACGAAAACCGCCATTACTTCACCGATTTGGATTATTATACCTACTCAATACCTGTTTACGGCAACCTGCGTCTGATGGTTCCTTCGGGTGAAGTCAGGCCTTTCGTTGAAGGTAGAGTCGGTTATGCCATTCCAATCAGCAGTGCCTACAGTTACACCTACAATACTGATTTTCAAGCACAAGGACTTTTCACAGGCTTGGGATTCGGTCTCGTTGTCGGTCAATCCGATTTCACTTTCGGATTCAATGTCACCGACTTATATGACAAAGCCAATCCGAACAACGCTCCTTGGGGCTATTTCACCGATTTCTTCTTCCGTTATTCGTACGCTTTTAATTTGTAAACCAATAACTTACATATAAATATAAAAGGCGACCTTTCGGGTCGCCTTTTTGCTTTCTTGACGTGGAGACGTTGCAGCAACGTCTCTACAGTTCCTCAACGTTTTCTTCGGAATTTGTCGTGTCAACGGCACCTTCCAAAACGATGACGATTTCGCCTTTCACTTCCTTTTTGCCGAAATATTCGATGACCTCGGCCAAGGTGCCTCTGGCATTTTCCTCGTAGATTTTCGTCAGTTCGCGGGCCACGGAAACATGCCTTTCCGCACCGCAAACCTCAGCCAATTGCTGCAAGGTCTTCACCAATCGGAATGGCGATTCGTATAAAATCGTTGTATAAGGATATTCCGCTATGGCTTTCAGTTTGGTCTGACGGCCTTTTTTGTGTGGCAGAAAACCTTCGAAAATGAATTTTTCGGCAGGCAATCCCGAATTGACCAAAGCCGGAACGAAAGCCGTTGCACCTGGCAGACATTCAACATTAATGTTGCGCTTAACGCACTCGCGCACAAGCAGAAAGCCTGGGTCGGAAATGGCTGGCGTGCCGGCATCGGTGACCAAAGCCATGGTTTCGCCAGCCTCAAGACGGTCGGCAATGCGCTCCACCACCTGATGCTCGTTGCGGATGTGAAAAGCCGTCATCGGCTTGCTGATTTCCAAATGGCGCAACAGATTGCCCGAAGTGCGCGTGTCCTCGGCAAGAATCACATCAACCTCCTTGAGCACACGAATGGCACGCAGCGTGATGTCTTCCATGTTGCCAATCGGCGTGGGAACCAAATATAGTTTCGACATAACTTAATTCAGATTTTTTATGTTGCTTCGACAGGCTTAGCAAGCAGCCGTTAATCATTAAACTTCCTGTGAACCAAATTCAGCAATTTCTGATAAGCCACGTTACTGTTGTTCCACTGAAGTTCAACTTTCAGCTCATTAAGGTAAATCAAAGTGCCGTTCAGCGTTTTCATGTCGTCCAAATTCTCTACAGATCGGTTGTACTTTTCCATGCTGCCGCCAAACAACTCGTTGACAAACAAAAACTTATCATTGATTCCAATAGCCGTTCTCAATTCGTTGATTGGTTTCTGCTGCAATTTTGCCGCCAAAGAGTTGTCGTCGTGTTGCAGTTGTTCACCCAAAGTTTCAGGCACATCCAATTCATATTCAGCATCTTCCCTTTCAAAATCGTTGACAAAAGGAACAGGTTCATATTCTTCGGGTTGCTGCTGTCCTTCAGGTTCCAACGATTCCTTTTCAAGGCTTTCAACCGGCTCAGCGACAACGACTTGTTCGTCAATGATTTCTTCTTCAGTTTCTTGAAAAAGCCCAGATTCCGTTTCTTCCTGTATTTCCTCTTCCGAATCATCAACTGGCTCAATGAAAGAATCTTCCGATGAATCCGAAACGGGGACGAATAAAAGTTCTTCCTTTGGTTCATCTGCAGGTTCGTATGCGGAATTTCCCTCCTGATGAATCAAAAACGGCTCTTCAGCAACATGATTTTCAGCGATTTGATCATCTTCCACAACCGGCATTACAAACGGATTGTCATGCACTAAATGTTCGCCATCCACAAGGTCTCTTTCCAAAATTTCTTCTTCAGGCACTTCCTCAACGAAATGTACAATTTTTTCCTCTTGAACTGGCTGTTTCTCAAGCTGTTCTGTTTGTTCGTTGTTCAAATCGTCAAAACGGAAAAAGAGACCGAATTCGTCGCTCAACGACACCTCTTCCCTTCCCTTTTCAATCGGATCATCCTCAACAGATTCATCCTGAACAGGGAAGATTTCCGGTTTTTCCTTTTCCTCTTCAGTAGGCGCTTCGATGACAAATTCAACCGTGGCGGATGGTTCTTCCTGATTTTGCTGCTCTTCCACGGAATTTTCCTCAAGGTTTATTTCTTCATCATGCTGGTTTTTCTCTGGGATTTCATCTTCAAAAACCTCTTCAACAGGTTCATTTTCAACGATTTCTTCATTATTTTCAAGTTCTGGAACTTCTTCTTGTTCATTCACTTGCTGTTCCTGTTGCATCAGGCTGCCAAACAAGCCGCTGATGGCATCGGGATCGATGTCAAAATCCTGTTCTTCATCGTTTCCGTTCAGATTTATGGAGCACAACATGTCATAAACGGTGTGCGTGCGGTTCATCAAAACGTCCAAATCGAGCAGTCCGAGGGGCTTTTCGTTTCTTAAAAGATAGTCGACTTGTTGGCGTAACAGATTGATTTCCTGTCGTAAAGACAATAGCATTTCTTTTTGATTGTCAAAATTGTCGTTCATATTTATTTTCTATTTATTTTTGCTCTGAAAGAAACGATAAAAATACAAATAATCTAAAAACGGAAGTCATGTTTCTTGAAAAAGATTCTCACAATAGAACGCAAGGCTGGATAGAAGTGGTTTGCGGCTCAATGTTTTCAGGCAAAACGGAAGAACTCATCAGGCGTTTGAAACGCGCAAAAATCGCCAAACTGAAGGTCGAAATCTTCAAGCCGGGCGTCGATACGCGCTACAGCGAGGAAGACGTGGTTTCGCACAATTCAACCGCTTTACATTCCATTCCGGTTGAAAGTGCGCAGGAAATCCTGTTTTATGCCAACGATGTTGATGTCATCGGCATTGATGAAGCGCAGTTTTTGGACGATGAACTTCCGAATGTGTGCCAACAGTTGGCAAATCAGGGTGTTAGGGTGATTGTTGCAGGTCTCGACATGGATTTCATGGGCAATCCATTCGGCCCGATGCCGAAACTGATGGCCATTGCCGAAGATGTGACGAAAGTTCACGCCATCTGCGTGCGTTGCGGTGGACAAGCTCAATATTCGCACCGTACCATTGCGGGCGACAAACTCGTTGTTCTGGGCGAAACCGAAAGTTACGAACCGCTTTGCCGCGCTTGCTACCTGAAAGCAAGACAAGAAAAAGAAGAAAACCAAAACGGTTAAACTTGTTCCGTTTCCATTTCTATTTCTTCTGAGTCGTTTTCATCTTGCTCCGATTCCTGCAAATCTTCAATGACATCTTTCACAATATCAAAGCCTTGATAAATGTAGGGAACGGTTTTCTCGACATGAGGATACAGAAAGGACTGCTCCTTTACTTCGGGTTTCACAAATCCCATGATTTGGAAATTGTTCAGCACCATCAGCAGAAGACTGCAAAGCAAAACGCCTTTGGCACCGCCAAAGACAAACCCGCCGATTTTATTGAAAACGCCTAAGTTTAACTCTCTTACCATTTTGGAAACCAGATTGCCAATCAGATTGACAAGAATCACTAAAATGATGAAAGTCAATATGAAAGCTATCGTATTGAGGTATTTCGGATTGATTTCGATGTAATCGGTCAAAGTTGCAGCCGTAAAATCGGAAAAGTGCATGGCACCGTAAATGCCAATGCCGAAAGCCAAAAGCGCAACGACTTCAAGAATGAGTCCTTTCTTTAATCCCTTAATGCCAAAAACCAGCAAAATGATGGCGATGATGATGTCTAACACGTTCATAACGGGGCAAAAGTAATGAAAAAGGTTTATTTCGGCATGAAATGGCAGCATATTTTGAAAATTCCTACTTTTGCAACAAATCTTTCGCCATGTCTG
This sequence comes from Bacteroidales bacterium, assembly GCA_045628585.1. Classification (GTDB taxonomy): domain Bacteria; phylum Bacteroidota; class Bacteroidia; order Bacteroidales; family F082; genus Limimorpha. The sequence continues at coordinate 13,363 of JAZQPN010000051.1, forward strand.
AACCGGTTTTATCTGTCAAAAATCTGCGCATTAGTTTCCGCCGCGACAAGCAGTGGAATGAAGCCGTGCATGGCATTGATTTCGATGTCGTTGCAGGTCGCACTTTGGGCATTGTCGGTGAATCGGGTTCGGGCAAATCGGTCAGTTCCTTGGCCGTGATGCGACTGCTGAATGAACGCCAAAGCAAGGTGACAGCCGATTCCATATTGCTGGAAAACAAGGAAATATACGGCCTTTCGGAAAAGGAAATGGCCGATGTGCGCGGTAAACGCATCTCTATGATTTTTCAGGAACCGATGACTTCGCTGAATCCCGTCTACAAATGCGGTTTTCAGGTTTCGGAGATGATTCTCCAACACGAAAATGTCAGCAAAAAGGAAGCCAAGGAACGTGTCATTTCGCTGTTCAAGCAAGTCATGCTGCCGCGTCCTGAAGCCATTTACGACAGTTATCCGCACGAACTTTCAGGCGGTCAGAAACAGCGTGTCATGATTGCCATGGCCATTGCCTGCAATCCGCAAATCCTGATTGCCGACGAACCGACCACAGCACTTGATGTCACTGTTCAGTTGGAAATCCTGAAACTGTTGCGCAAACTGCAAACTGAAACCGGCATGGGCATGGTTTTCATCACCCACGATTTGGGCGTTGTGGCCGAAATTGCCGACGATGTCATCGTGATGCACAACGGCGAAATCTTGGAACGCGGCGATGTGAAACAGATTCTCAATCATCCGCTACATCCTTACACACAAGGCCTTTTGGCTTGCCGTCCACCGATGGACATCAGGTTGAAAAGGCTCCCAATTGTAAAGGAATTCCTTGACGGACAGTGGGTTGGCGGAAAAGAGCAAATCCTCAACGAACTGCAAATCACCGATGAGGAACGCCAACGGCATTTGCAGAAAATCTATTCCAAGGAGCCGGTTTTGAAAGTGGAAGGCTTGCAGACTTGGTATCCTTTGCGCAAAGGCGTTTTTGGCCGGACTTACGATTATGTCAAGGCTGTCAATGATGTGAATCTGGAGGTTTACGAAGGCGAGACTTTGGGCTTGGTAGGCGAATCGGGTTGCGGAAAAACGACTTTGGGTCGGTCCGTTTTGCGCTTGGCGGAACCTACGGGTGGCAAAGTTTTCTTCAATGGCATTGAAGTCACTGCTTTGAGGGGCGATGACTTGCGGAATTTCAGGAAACAGGCTCAGATTGTTTTCCAAGACCCCTATTCGTCACTCAATCCGCGCATTACGGTTGGCGATGCCATTGCCGAACCTATGTTGGTTCACGGCATTGAGACCGACCGAAAGAAATGCAAGGCGATAGTGTGTGACTTGTTGGAACAAGTCGGATTGCAAGCCGTTCATTATGAACGTTATCCGCATGAATTTTCGGGCGGACAACGGCAACGCATCTGCATTGCGCGCGCCTTGGCGGTCAATCCGAAATTAGTGATTTGCGATGAGTCGGTTTCCGCTTTGGACGTCTCGGTTCAGGCGCAAGTGCTCAACCTCTTGAACCGTCTGAAAGAAGAACGGAATCTAACTTACATCTTCATTTCACACGATTTAAGTGTGGTGCGTTTTATGAGTGATCGGGTATTGGTCATGTTCAATGGTCAGCCCGTCGAAATGAACGATGCCGATGAACTGTTTGAGCATCCGCAAAACGACTACACCAAGAAACTGATCGACGCTTTGCCAGGAAAACGGGCGAATTTTGTATGAGTAATATACATAATCTGTTGATTTACACAGAGAAAAATGTTACTTGGAATAATAAAACACAACTAATCCCATCAACCATGAACATCCAATCACGACTATTTGATTTGCAAGACAAGGAATATGCCGCATTTCAGGCGAAACTGACACCGACAATTCAAGCAGACCGATTCATCGGCGTACGCGTGCCGAATGTGCGAAAACTGGCAAAGGAATATATCAAAGACCCTGAACACGAGCAATTTATCCACAGCTTGCCGCATCAGTATTATGACGAAAACATGCTCCACGGGCTTTTGGTTTCCGAAATCAAGGACTACAAGGAGTGCATCGAGGAAACCGACCGTTTCCTGCCTTTTGTCGACAATTGGGCGGTGTGCGACATCATGTCACCGAAGGTTTTCAAGAAACACAAAACCGAACTGATGGACAAAATCCGCGAATGGACGGCTTCCGGCAAAACCTACACCGTCCGTTTCGGTATTGAAATGCTGATGAGCCATTACTTGGACGATGATTTCAAGGCTGAATATCTGGAAATTCCAGCCGCCGTGCGCAGTGAGGAGTATTATGTCAACATGATGATTGCGTGGTTTTTCGCCACGGCTTTGGCCAAGCAATGGAACGAGACGGTCGTTTACATCGAACAGCGAAAAATGTCGCCTTGGGTGCAAAACAAAACCATTCAGAAAGCCTGCGAAAGCTATCGGATTAGCGACGGGCAAAAGGAGTATTTGCGTACTTTGAAAAAATGATGATGAAAAAACATTCTAAAAACTTGTAATTCAAAAAAATTCTTATTTTTGCATCAGATTTCAAATCCAATTTGAAATTTGTCCAAATCTATATAAATATATGTACGACAGGGATTTAAAAAACGAATTGCTAAGACTGTCAAAAAATTGGTCGATAATATCAGTGACAGGACCGCGACAATCTGGAAAAACGACTTTGTGCAAAATGGCATTTCCCGAATACGAATATGTCAATTTGGAACATATTCCTGTCCGTGACAAAATCCGAGCTGACATTGATGCATTTTTGGATGTCCATACGAAAGGCCTGATTATTGACGAAGCACAGCACATCCCGGAACTGTTTTCTTACCTTCAGGTGCGTGTCGATGCCGACAAATCGCTGAGATATGTGTTAAGCGGCAGCAGTGATTTCCTTATGATGCAAGGAATTACACAATCATTAGCAGGAAGAATTGCCGTCAAACGGCTTCTGCCTTTGTCGCTCCATGAAATCGGAAATGTTGATTCTTTCACAACAGATGAAACTATGTTTCGTGGATTTTACCCAGGAGTTTGGGGCGATGGCAGAGAGCCGAAAGATGTCTATGAAAGTTATTACGAAACCTATCTCGACCGTGATGTCAGGCAAATTATCAATGTTCAGAATCTCGCTGATTTCCGCAGGTTTACAACACTATGCGCAGGCCGTATCGGTTCGGAATTCAATGCTTCAGCTATAAGTCAGGAAGTTGGGGTAAGCAACCAGACCATCACCAATTGGATGAGTATCCTCGAAACATCCTACACCGCCTTTCGGTTTTATCCTTATTTCCGTAACATCGGCAAACGGTTGGCGAAAACGCCTAAGATATATTTTTACGATGTCGGTTTTGCCTGTTGGCTTTTAGGCATACGCAATGTCAAAGATTTGGAAACGCATCCTTTGCGTGGCGCTTTGTTTGAAAACATGATTGTGGTTGAAATGCTTAAAGGCAAACTGCATTTTGGCGAACAACCAAAAATTTATTTCTACAGAGATAAGTCACAACACGAAATCGACATCATCCAAGAAGAAGGTCAATTCCTGAAAGCCTACGAAGTGAAATCAGGGAAAACCTATCATTCGGAATGGAGTCGCAATTTGAATTATATCAAGGATTTAATGCCCGACACCATCATCAGTACGCAGATTCTATACGATGGTGCATTTGAAGAAATATCGGCAACAAACGGACTGCGGAATTTCAGAAAATTCTTCATTTAATGAATGTCCTAATCTTTTTGGGGCAAGCAAAAAATCAGGGTGATGAAATTGGAAAAAACATCAATTCCAATAGCAGCATCTCATTAATCAAACATTATTGTTATCTTTGCAAGTCAACACATTAAAAACAATTCAATTATGAACAACGAAACATTTTTCGATATTTTTCATCAACTGAACAACACGCCACGTCCGTCGCATCACGAAGAGCGCGTGGCCGATTACCTCTGCAATTTTGCCGAAAAACATGGTTTGCGTTACCGCCGCGATGCGCAGAACTGCGTCGTGATTGAAAAGGATGCCACGCCTGGCCACGAAAATGCCGAACCCGTCGTGATCCTCAATCACATGGACATGGTTTGTGTGGCAAAAGACGGCTATCTGCGTGACGGTCATCCATTTGACCCGCTCAATGATGAAATCAGGCCTTATATCGAAATCGTCAAAAATCCTGACGGAACGGAAAGTCGCTGGATGAAAGCCGAAGGCACTTCGCTTGGCGCCGACAACGGCATGGGCCTTTCCATGGCCTTGGCCATTCTGGCCGACGACAGCATCGTTCACGGCCCGTTGGAAGTGCTGACCACCACCAACGAAGAAGACGGCATGAGCGGTGCCGAGGCCCTCAGCACCGATTTCATCCGAGGCCGCAAAGTCATCAACCTCGATTCGGAAGCCTACAATGAAATCACAGTGGGTGCCGCTGGCGCTTATCTGCAAATCGCTCATTTCGAGGCTGATTGGAAGCCCATTCCCGAAGGTTATGTCTTCCGTCGCATCGTGATTGATGGCGGTTTGGGTGGTCATTCGGGTGTCGACATCAACAAAGGTCGCTGTCATGCCAATAAGGAAATCTGTCATTTCATCAATGATTTGGCAAATAAAGATATGTTGATTTGCGCCATCAATGGCGGCACGGCGAATGCCTCCATTTCTTCGGTGGCCGAGGTCGTGCTTGCCATAAAACCCGAAAACGGAAATGCCTTGGCAAATGCCGCTGCGAAATACAATGCCATGTTACAAAAGAAATATGCGCAGACCGATGCTGCCATCAATATGCGCTGCGAAGAAGCTGAGCCCCGCAAACAGTATTTGGGCAATGCCAGCGATATCATGCAAGCCGTTGAGGAACTGCCTGTCGGCATGATTGCCATGCGCGAAGACATGCCTGGCACGGTGATGACGAGCAACAACGCAGGCCAAATCTGCACCGATGCCAACGAAGTGAGCATTTCGTGCCACTCGCGCAGTTTCATCAATGAGGAGATGCGCAAACTTGGGAAGGGCATTACGGCAACTTTCAAGAAACACGGCGCAACAAACGTCCAACTCCTGATGGACACGCCCGCTTGGGTGGAGCGCTCCGACTCGCCGCTATTGGCACTTACCTGCCAGACTTTCAAGGATGTGCTTGGATTTGAACCGAAGAAAGTCGCCATGCACTTTGTCCTGGAAGCCGCCTATTATGTGCAGAAATACCCAGGTGTGGAAATCGCCTCCATCGGCCCGCTTATCATCGAACCGCACTCCACTTCCGAGCGCGTCAACCTCGACACCGCCGATGACATCTGGAAGGTGACGGTGGAATTGCTTAGGAGATTGGCGTGAAGAAATAGCCTGAAAAGGACTATGATAAAATAATAATTGTCTGATTGTCAAATATACATAAGGAAATATATAAATCTTGTACTAATTTACTAAACACAAAACACATGAAGAAAAAAAACATTCTAATCATCACAGTGGTGACTCTGCTTGTCGTGGCAGGGTGCGCGACGAAGAAGGGGATGGCAATAGCCGACCCAAATGCAAGTTTTGAACCTATAAAGAACGGCGTGTTCTCCGTTTCGCCTACCCAAAAAGTGCGTTTCGCATCGGGCAACCTCGAATATGACGGATTTTACCGCTTTGCGGCACATCAGTACGACTACGGCGGATATTTCGGCTGGGGTACAGGAAGCAATCCTACCATCACAGACACGAATTACCTCGCCTATCCAACCTTCGACGACTGGGGCAACCACATTGAAGGCGGTTGGCGCACACTATCCTACGATGAGTGGAAATATGTATTGGGGGAAAGGACGGACGCAACCGACAAACGGGGATTAGCAACCGTGTGCGGCGTACACGGTTTGATTCTCTTGCCTGACGATTGGAATGGTGGAGAGTTTCATGCTGGTTTTGATGATGGATGGAATACGAATGTTTATGATACTGATACATGGGCCAAAATGGAATCCGCCGGTGCTATATTTTTGGCTGCTGCAGGTAATCGGTATAGTACAAAAATTAGTCACGCCACTAATTTTGGCACATATATGTCTTCTTCCGGAAACGAAGACCCCTATTTTTGCTATATAGGATTCAATGTCACCAAAGTGTACGGGTCAACCAAAGGTCGGAGGGGCTACAGTGCACCTGTTCGCCTCGTTCAGGATGTAACGGAAGAATAAGATATGTCGGAGAAGGTGACGGTGGAATTGTTGAAAAGATTGGCGTAAACAAATGACAAAATGGAAAAATCCCGCAACCAACGCATAACGAACATAACCCTTTGGGGCGCCATTGCCAACCTGCTGTTGACTTTGGTGAAATTCCTTGCCGGCATTTTCGGCAAGAGTGCCGCCATGACCGCCGATGCCGTCCATTCCCTGACCGACCTCATCAGCGATGCCGTGGTTTTGGTCATGGTGAAGATTTCGTCGAAAGGCAAGGACAAAAGCCACGACTACGGCCACGGAAAATTCGAGACATTGGCCACGCTGGTAGTCAGCCTCTTGCTCTTGGTCGTAGGTGTCGGCTTGATGTCGAAAGGCATCGAAAGCATACGCTTTGTCATTGGTGGCGGCACCATCGAAAAGCCAAGCATGATAGCCCTTTGGGCTGCCGTCATCTCCATCGCCGTGAAGGAAATCCTTTACCAATGGACGTCGCATGTCGGCAAAGCCGTCGATAGTCAGGCCGTAATTGCCAACGCCTGGCATCATCGCTCCGATGCGTTGTCGTCGGTCGGTTCGCTTGTCGGCATCGGCGGCGCCATTTTGCTGGGCGGCAAATGGACCGTCCTCGACCCGATTGTCGGATGCATCATCAGCATCGTCATTATTGTGGTGGCCGTCAAGATTTCGATTCCTGCTTTGAACGAACTGACCGATGCCTCTCTGTCCGATGAAATTGAAAACCAAATCATGAGCATCATCCAATCCGTTGAAAAGGTCGAAAACGTCCACGATTTGCGGACTTGCCGCAACGGACAAAACTACATTATTGATGCACACGTTGTCCTCGATCCGATGATGACCGTCGCCGAAGCGCACGACATCACCGTGAAAATTGAAGCGGCCTTGCGCCAGGAATATGGAGCCGGCACATTGATTGCAATTCATGTTGAACCTGACGAAGACGCTGATTAAGCAAAAGACGCCGAGGTCGCGAGGTCACGGGAAAGCGAGTCATCCCGAAACCTCGCAGTCCCGCAATCTCGAAATCCAAATTGAAGTTTAAAATCAACACTAATAAAAAAATGACCCCAAAACTCATCGACTTAAACGACTACGTCCATTCCGGCGAAGGCGCCAATGGCGAGAGCTTTTTCCACAAAACCGACCCGACCATCATGATGAAACTCTATTTTGCGTCGGCGCCGTACGAAATCATTGAGAACGAATTGCTTTTTGCCCAAAGGGTTTACGATTCAGGCATTCCGACGCCAAAACCGGGCGATTTCATTACCGATGGAAATGGTCGTTACGGCATTCGCTTTCAACGCATTGTAGGAAAGAAATCCTTTGCCCGTGCCGTTGGCGACGAACCGCAAAACGTGGAAAAATACGCTCGCGAATTTGCCCAGATGTGCCTGAAATTACATGCCACGCATGTTGACAAAACACTGTTCCCAAACATGAAGGAAGTGAACCTTGAAATGTTGGAAAACAATCCGTATTTCACTGAAGATGAACATCAATGGGTGAAAGATTTTATGGCCACCATACCTGATGCCGACACCGCTTTGCATGGTGATTTGCAATTTGGCAACGCCATCATGACCGCCGATAAAAATTATTTCATCGACCTCGGCGATTTCGCTTACGGTCATCCGTATTTCGACCTCGGCCAAGTGCTTTTGACTTGCTGCTACGATGACGAGGATTTCGTACGCGAAAACTTCCACATGGAACTGGCAACCGCCAATGAATTCTGGAAATATTTTGTCAAGGAATACTTCGGCGAAAATGCTAATCTTGAAGAAGTTACGGAAATGATTCGTCCTTATTCCGGATTGAAGACTTTGCTCATTGAGCGCAATGCGGGCGTTTACATGCCGCAATTCCATGCACTTATGAGATAACCACTAGAAAAAAATACATTTTTTCCATTTTTCCCTTGACTCGTACCTAAGGGCATAGACTAATTTTGCAGTCTGTTTCAGAAATAGCGCTATGATGAAAGTAAATAACAAGTTAAAAATCAAAGAGTTTTCCCTGCTCTGCGGAGTGACGGTCAAGACCTTGAGGCACTACGAGAAAATCGGCTTGCTGCAACCTTTCGAGGTGGATGAATGGACTGGTTACCGTTATTACAACGTGAGCCAGATG